>DATMWM010000281.1:0-3623 GCA_035562535.1 Rhodocyclaceae bacterium
ACCGTGGTGGCCTTCGGCACCAGCTCGCCGGAGATGGCGGTGTCGGTGCAGTCCGCCTTGTCCGGGCAGGTCGACCTGGCGCTCGGCAACGTGGTCGGCTCGAACATCTTCAACGTGCTGTTCATCCTCGGCGTCTCGGCCCTGATCGTGCCGCTGATCGTCGCGCAGCAACTGGTGCGCCAGGAGGTGCCGATCATGATCGGCGTGTCGCTGCTCCTGCTCCTGCTGGCGCTGGACGGCGGCCTCTCGCGCCTGGACGGCGCGCTGCTTTTCGGCCTGCTGGTGGCCTACACCGGCTTCGTGATCGTGCAGAGCCGCAAGGAAAACAAGGCGGTCGAGCAGGAATACGCGCAGGAGTTCGGCGCGTCGGGCAAGCCGAGCTGGGACAGCCACTGGGCGGCCCAGATCGGGCTGATCGCGGCCGGGCTGGTTCTGCTCGTCCTCGGCTCGAACTGGCTGGTCGAGGCGGCGATCACCTTCGCCAAGTACCTGGGCGTGAGCGAACTGGTGATCGGGCTGACCATCGTCGCCGCCGGCACCTCGTTGCCCGAGGTGGCCACTTCGATCCTGGCGGCGATCCGCGGCGAGCGCGACATCGCCGTCGGCAACGTGGTCGGCAGCAACACCTTCAACATCCTCGGCGTGCTCGGCGTGTCCGGCCTGGTGGCGCCGAGCGCGCTCACGGTGCCGCCGGCGATGCTGAGCTTCGACATCCCGGTGATGATCGCCGTGGCGCTGGCGTGCCTGCCGATCTTCTTCACCGGCAACCTGATCGCCCGCTGGGAGGGCGCGCTGTTCCTCAGCTTCTACCTCGCCTACACCGCCTACCTGATCCTGGCTGCGCAGAGCCACGATGCGCTCGGCACCTATGGCCTCGTCATGTCCTCGGTGGTGCTGCCGCTGACCGCGCTCACGCTCGCGGTGGTCACGGTGCGCGAGTGGCGCGCGCGCAGGCGCTGAGCGAAGCGCAGCGATGGGCCGGGCCGCAGCCACCGCCACCGCCGCAAACGACCCACTCTGGGTGCGCGCCGCCTGGCTGCTGCCGCTCGCGCTGTTCGCCCTGTTCCTGCGGCTGCCGGGACAGGCCGGCTTCGCGCTCGACTGGGTGCCGGCGCTGGGCATCGAGCTTGCCTTCCGGCTGGACGGGCTGAACCGGCTGTTCCTGCTGCTGATCACCGGCGTCGGCGCGCTGGTGTTCTTCTACGCTCCCGGCTACCTCAGGGGCGATCCGCGCCTGCCGCGGCTGATGTCCCTGCTGATCGCCTTCATGCTGGCGATGATCGGCGCGGTCGGCGCGGACGACCTGCTGCTGCTGTTCCTGTTCTGGGAGGCGACCAGCGTGCTCTCCTTCCTGCTGGTCGGCTTCTCGAACGAACGCCGCGACGCGCGCGAAGCCGCGCGCCAGGCGCTGCTGATCACCGGCGGCGGCGGTCTGGCGCTGCTCGGCGGCATCCTGCTGATCCTCGCCGCCGCGCCGGGACTGCGCCTGAGCGACCTCCATGCGCTCGACCCGGCGCTGCACGCCGACCCGCGCTTCACGGCCGGCGTGGCGCTGGTGCTGCTCGGGGCGATGACCAAGTCGGCGCAGTTCCCGTTCCATTACTGGCTGCCCGGCGCGATGGCCGCGCCCACGCCGGTCTCCGCCTACCTGCACTCGGCCACCATGGTCAAGCTCGGGGTCTACGTGATGGCCCGCTTCGACGAGGCGATGGGCGGGGTGGGCTGGTGGACGTACACCCTGACCATCCTCGGCACGGTGACCGCGGTGTGGGCCGCGGTGCAGGCGCTGCGCGAGCGCGACCTGAAGCGCATCCTCGCCTGGTCGACCGTGTCCGCCCTGGGCACGCTGACCCTGCTGATCGGCCTGCCGAACGAGCTGGGCGCGGTCGGCTTCACCGCCTTCCTGCTGGCGCACGCGCTGTACAAGGCGCCGCTGTTCTTCGTCGCCGGCAACGTCGACCACGTGGCCGGCACGCGCATCATCGACCACCTGCGCGGGCTGCGCCGGGCCATGCCGGTGACCGCGGCGGCGGCGGCCCTGGCCGGGATCTCCATGGCCGGCCTGCCGTCGAGCTTCGGCTTCGTCGCCAAGGACGCGGCCAAGAGCGCCAAGGAGCTGGCGGAGGGACTCTGGTTCGTCGGCGGGACCAGCCTGCTGGTGAGCGCGGTGGGCGTGGCGGTGGCCGCGGTGGCGGCGCTGCGCGTGTTCTTCGGCCGGCCGAACGACGAGCTGTGCACAACCGCCCACGAGGAGGGGTTGAGGCTGGAGGCACCGCCGCTGATCCTGGCCGCCACCGGCATCCTGCTCGGGCTCTGGCCGGCGCTCGCCGAGCCGCTGCTGCTCGATGCCGCGCGCATGATCGCGCCGCAGCTCGGGCCTGCCGACCTCATGTCGGACTGGGCCTCGCGGCTCGGCACGATCGCGATCATCCTGGGAGTCGGCGCGGCGATCTACCTGGCCTGGGACCGGCTGCACTACTGGTTCGAGCACCTGCGCTTTCTGGACCGGGTCGGTCCGGCCTCGGCCTACCCGGCCGGGCTGGCGGCGATCAAGGCCGCCGCGTCGCTGGTCGGCCGGCGGACCCAGGACGGCGACCTCGGCCGCTACCTGGCGGTCACCGCCGCCGGCGCGGTGATCATGGTCCTGCCCTGGCTGCTGCCGGCGGTCGCGGGCATCCGGGTCGTCCCCGGGCCGCATGCCGCCGGCCTGTTCGCAGGCTGCGCGGTGGTCGTCGCCGGGGCCCTGCTGGCGGTGGCCGGCCGCGATACGCTGCAGCGCCTGCTCGGCGCCGGCGCGGTCGGCGCGGGCAGTGCGCTGATCTTCCTGTTCCGCGGTGCGCCGGATCTGGCCTTCACCCAGCTGGCGGTGGAGACCGTGTTCGTGGTGGTCGCCGCGGTGGCGCTGCGCCGCTACCGGGCGCACGCGGGGCCCGAAGATGGCCGCGGGTTCCGGGCGGCATCGGCGATCGCCTTCGGCCTGACCCTGGGCCTGCTGCTGCTGGCGCTGATGCAGCAGCCGCCGGACCCGGCGATGTCGCGCTTCTTCCTCGAAAACAGCGTGCCGCAGGCGCACGGGCGCAACGTGGTGAACGTGATCATCGTGGATTTTCGCGCGCTAGACACGCTGGGCGAGATCGCCGTGGTCCTGCTGGCGGCGCTGGCGGCCTGGCCGCTGGCGCGCGCGCTCGGCCGGCGCGGAGGCGGACGGTGAGCGCCGGCCGTTCGGTCGTGCTGGAGCGGACGATCCGCCCGCTCTACTGGGTCATGCTAGCCGGCGCCGCCTGGCTGTTGCTGCGCGGCCACAACGCGCCCGGCGGTGGCTTCGTCGCGGCGCTCGCCGCGGTGGCGGCCAGTTCGGCCTATGCGCTGGTGTTCGGCGCGGCGGCGGCGCGTGCGCGCATCCCGCTCGGCCCGCTGCGGCTCGCCGCGCTCGGCCTGGCGCTCGCCGCGGCGAGCGGGCTGCCGGCCGTGGCGGGCGGCGAGCCCTTCCTCACCCACCTTTGGGGCGATCTGCCGCTCGGCTTCACCGAGCTCAAGGTCTCGACCGTGCTGCTTTTCGACCTGGGCGTCATGCTGTGCGTCTGGGGCGCGCTCGCCGGCTTCTGCCTGCGCCTGCTGGAGCG
>DATMWM010000282.1:0-2674 GCA_035562535.1 Rhodocyclaceae bacterium
CTCGACCCGCGGCCAGGCGGCGGCGATCCTGTTCGACATGAACCTGGCGCTGCTGGTCGGCTACGTGGCGCTCGCAGCCTTCTCGACCCGGCTGGCCCGGCGCGGGCTCAAGCCGATCGTGCTGCTCGCCGCCGGCAGCGGGCTGACCGTGGCAATCGGGCTGCTGATCCTGGTCGACGCGGCGCCGGCTCCGCTGCTCTGGTCGCTGCTCGGCTTCTCGGTGTGCGTGGGCAACCTGTCCTACCCGCTGGTAACCGCGGCCTTCCCGGCGGAGCGGTCAGGTCGCGCGAATACGGCGCTCAACCTGATGGTTTTCGTCGGCGCCTTCGGCGTGCAGTGGGGCTTCGGCGCGGTGGTGGATCTGTCGGCGACGCATGGCGCCGATCCCGTGCGCAGCTTCCGCATCGCCTTCGCCATCCTGCTCGCCCTGCAGGCGGCGTCGTACGCTTGGTTCATGCTGGAGGGCCGGCGTAGGGTGGAATAGGGCGAAGCCCGTATTCCACCGTCGAAGGACCGGTTTTGGCTTCCGCCGGTGCCGAAGCGGTGGAATACGGCCCTTCGGGCCTATTCCACCCTACACACCCGAAGATAATGTGTTGTTTCGTAGGGTGGAATAGCGCCGCAAGGCGCGTATTCCACCACCCGGCGGATCAGGTCGCGCCGCCCCGCGGCTCCACCCGGAACGGCCGCATCATCTCGTGGTCCTCGTGCGACAGGATGTGGCAGTGCCAGACGTAGTCGCCCGGCCGCTGGAAGCTGGCGATGATGCGCGTGACCTCTCCGGGCATCGCCACGACCGTGTCCTTGCGCCCGCGCTCGCCCGGCCCGGCCGGCTTAGGTTTGCCGGCCAGCCTGATCCTGCCGAGCACCCCGCCGGTCGAACCCTCGGGCATCGGCTTCGGTCTGAGCGTGCCGGTGAAGCGCTGGCGGTCGAGCACGAAGAAATGCACCAGGTGCAGGTGGATCGGGTGGGCGTCCGGGCTGGCGTTGTAGAACTCCCAGATCTCGGTGTCGCCCGCGGCCGGGTTCTCGGTGACCGGATCGCCGTAGAACAGCGTGCCGTCGTGCGGGCTGGACGGATCGACGATGCCCAGCATTGGCTGCAGCCGCCCGTGGCGGTCGGTGCCCTCGGCCAGCAGCAGGCGGCGGGTGCGCTTGGCGCTGGCGGCGGCCGGGATCTGCAGCGGTCCGCTCAGCGGCCGCAGGTTCTCCGGCAGCCGCGCGGGCGCAACCGCCGAGAGCGGGCGATTCACCCGGAAGGCCATGATCCGGCCGTCGGTGCGCGAATCCGGCTTCTTCGATTCCTCTCCGCCGGGATAGGGCATGCGCGCCGCGTTGCGCAGGATCACCGTGCGCCCGCGCAGGCCGGTGAAATCGACGATCACGTCGACGCGCTCGCCCGGCGCCAGCAGCAGGCGGGTGTTCGGCACCGGCTTGTCGAGCAGGCCGAGGTCGGTGCCGATCTGGACGAACGGCCGGGCGGAGTCCATGGACAGTGCGTAGAAGCGCGAGTCCGAGCCGTTCAGCAGGCGCAGGCGGTACGGCCTGGGCTCGACCTCGAGCACCGGCCAGGTCCGGCCATTCACCAGGATGAAATTGCCGTAATGCTCCGGCAGCACCGTGGGCGCGAACGGCACGTCGTCGCTGCGGTGCGGGTAGAACAGCTCCCCCTTGGCGGTGAAGTGCCGGTCCTGGATCACCAGCGGCACCTCGTAAGGCCCGGCCGGCATCAGCCCGCGCTCGACCAAGTGCGCCTCGTTCGCGTCCCGGATCACGTACAGCCCGGCCAGCCCGGCGTAGACGTTCAGCCGGGTGATGCCGAGCGCGTGGTCGTGGTACCAGAGCAGCGCCGCCTCCTGGGCGTTGTCGTAGACGTAGGGCTTCGGGTTGAACCCTGGACCCGTTACCGCGTCGCCGGGCGTGGCCCACTGGTCCGGCGTGCCGTCGCTCTCCGGACCGGTGGCGCCGCCGTGGCCGTGCGCCACCAGCGGCACCGGGCCGGCATACGCGCCGCCGGCGGCCGCGCCCTGCTTGAGCGGATCGGCCCAGGCCAGGGTGCGATCCACAGGCAGCAGGTGGGGCAGCGGCGCGCCGTCCGCCCCGGCGAGCGCGTTGACCCATTTCACCGAGATCGGCTTGCCCTGCTGGACGACGAAGCTGCGCCCCGGATACACCGGCGGCTGGCCGGTGGCGCCGTAACCCCAGAGGGACGTTTCCAGCCGCCTGCCCGTGGGCGAATCGACCAGCCCCAGCCAGCCGCGGGTCGGCGCGGCGGTCACCTCGTAGTGCGTGCCGTCGGCGGCGGTCGGCGCCAGGATGTAGGCCGGGTCGAGCGGGTTCGGCAGGGGATGGACGAACTTCGGCTGCTTCAGCGGATCGAGCAGCTTCGGCGCCGCGGGTAGCTCCTCGATGCGCTCCCGTCCGAACGCCCGGCCGGGGGCGCCGAAAGCGGCCAGCAGCGCCGCGGCGGCGCCGGACAACGAAGCCTTGAGAAAACCCCGCCTGGACGCCATGCCGATTCTCCGCTGAAAGGACGGCGGGATTATTCCATCGGCGCGGCGGCTTTGCACGCGACCGGCGACGAGCGCAGCGAAGGCGGCCGGCGGTCCTGTCGGTCTGGCACGGTCGTTCAGCGGATCCCAGAGGGCTGGGGAAAAATTGGGGACAGTTCACC
>DATMWM010000283.1:0-7545 GCA_035562535.1 Rhodocyclaceae bacterium
GTTCGACGATTTCTTCCGCGGATTCTTCGTCCGGCCGGTCGAGTTCGGCTCGGCGCCCGAGGCGCCCCAGGTGAAGATCGACGTGAAGGAGCAGGCCGACAGCTACGTCGTCCACGCCGAGCTTCCCGGGGTGAAGAAGGAGGACATCCACGTCCACATCGACGGCTCGATGGTCTCGCTCACGGCCGAGCGCAAGGTCGAGAAGGAGGTCCGGGAAGGCGAGCGCGTGCTGCGCAGCGAGCGCTACTTCGGCAAGGTCTCCCGCAGTTTCCAGCTTGGCCAGGAGATCGACGACGGGAAAGCGACCGCAAAGCTCACCGACGGCGTCCTGGAGATCACGCTGCCGAAGAAGGCGGCGGTCAGCGCCCGGCGGCTTGTCATCGAGTAAGCCGCCGGCTGTCGCGGCTGCGGGAGCGGGAGCCAGGGCTCCCGCTTTTTCTTTGGCCGGCCCGCCGATAGAATCGCGGCTTTGCCGCAACCGGGATCGCCAGACATGATCGACACCCCCTCCCCCGCCACCAAGGCCGCGATCCTCGCCGAGGCCCTGCCCTACATAAAGCGCTTCTACGACCGCACCATCGTCATCAAGTACGGCGGCAACGCCATGACCGACCCGAAGCTGAAGGACGGCTTCGCCCGGGACGTGGTGCTGCTCAAGCTGGTCGGCATGAACCCGGTGGTGGTGCACGGCGGCGGGCCGCAGATCGACGATCTGCTCAAGCGCGTCGGCAAGCAGGGCCAGTTCGTGCAGGGCATGCGCGTCACCGACGAGGAGACCATGGACATCGTCGAGATGGTCCTCGGCGGCCAGGTGAACAAGGAGATCGTGAACCTGATCAACCAGCACGGCGGCAAGGCCGTCGGGCTGACCGGGCAGGACGGTTCCTTCATCCGCGCGCGCAAGCTGCTGATGCCGAACAAGGACAATCCGGACGAGCTGCTCGACATCGGCCTGGTCGGCGAGATCACCTCTATCGATCCCTCGATCATCGCCTTCCTGGACACCGGCGACTTCATCCCGGTGATCGCCCCGATCGGCGTCGGCCCGAACGGCGAGTCCTACAACATCAACGCCGACGTGGTCGCCGGCAAGCTCGCCGAGATCCTCAAGGCCGAGAAGCTGGTCCTGCTCACCAACACCCCAGGCGTGCTGGACAAGGCGGGCAGCCTGCTCACCGGCATCACGCCGCGGCAGATCGACGAGATGGTCGCCGACGGCACGCTTTCCGGCGGCATGCTGCCGAAGATCTCCTCGGCAGTGGACGCCGCCCGGGGCGGCGTGCGCGCGGTGCATATCATCGACGGCCGCGTCGAGCACGCCCTGCTGCTGGAGATCCTCACCGACCACGGCGTCGGCACGATGATCAAGAGCAAGTAGCGGGATGAAGCCGGGCCGGATCTGGCTGTTCGACCTGGACAACACGCTGCACGACGCCTTTCCGCACATCTTTCCGCATCTGAGCCGCAGCATGACCGCCTACCTG
This sequence comes from Rhodocyclaceae bacterium, assembly GCA_035562535.1. Lineage (GTDB taxonomy): Bacteria > Pseudomonadota > Gammaproteobacteria > Burkholderiales > Rhodocyclaceae > DATMWM01. The sequence goes on from DATMWM010000283.1 coordinate 1,485, forward strand.
GCGCGGTATCTGCGGCTCACCCCCGAGGAGGCCGGCGCCCTGCGGGTGCGTTACTGGCGGCGCTACGGCGCCACGCTGCTCGGCATGATGCGCCACCACGATACCGACCCGCACCATTTCCTCTGGCATACCCACCAGTTCGCCGACCTGGACAGCATGGTGGTGGCGCAGCCGGCGCTGCGTCACGCGCTGCGCCGGCTGCCCGGCCGCAAGATCGTCTTCTCGAATGCCCCGCTGCACTACGCCGAGGCGGTGGTCGACGTGCTCGGCGTGCGGCCGTTGTTCGAGCGGGTCTATTCGATCGAGCAGATGCGCTTCCGGCCGAAGCCGGACCTGCATGCCTTCCACCGGCTGCTGCACGAGGAGCGGCTCGATCCGCGGCGCTGCATCATGGTCGAGGACACGGCCGAGAACCTGCGCCCGGCCCGGGCGCTGGGCATGCGCACGGTATGGGTGAGCCGCGCCCCGCGCCGTCCCGCCTGGGTCGACCTCAGGATAGAATCCGTGCTCGACCTGCCGCGCCACCTCGGCCGGCTGTGATTTCCCGTCAGGGCGAGAACATCGATGGCCAGCAAACCGGGCGAGCGCAAGCTGCAGATCCTGCAGACTCTGGCGGAAATGCTCCAGAACCCCAGGGGAGAGAAGGTCACCACGGCGGCGCTGGCCGCCCGGCTGGATGTGTCCGAGGCGGCGCTCTACCGGCACTTCGCCAGCAAGGCGCAGATGTACGAGGGTCTGATCGAGTTCATCGAATCCAGCCTTTTCTCGGTGATCAACCGGATCACCGCCGAGGAGGCCTCGGGGCTGAAGCAGGTGGAATCGATCATCGGCCTGCTGCTCGGCTTCGCCCAGAAGAACCGGGGGCTCACCCGGGTGCTGCTCGGCGACGCGCTGGTGCATGAACACGAGCGCCTGCAGGCGCGCATCAATCAGCTGCTCGACAAGGTGGAGGCGGCGCTGAAGCAGGCGCTGCGCATCGGCGCCACCGCCGGGGAGTTGCCCGGCGGCGATTCGGTCGCGGCGGCCGCCAACCTGCTGCTCTGCTACACCCTGGGGCGCTGGCAGCAGTATGCGAAGAGCGGCTTCAGCCGCGACCCGATGGGCCAGTGGCCGGCCCAGTGGCCGATGCTCTACGCCGCCTGCCTGAGCCAGCCGGCGGCTTCCAGCGCGTAGTAGGTCAGGATGCCGTCCGCTCCGGCCCGCTTGAAGGAGAGCAGCGCTTCGAGCACACAGGCGCGCTCGGCGATCCAGCCGTTCTGGGCGGCCGCCTTGAGCATCGCGTACTCGCCGCTCACCTGATAGACGTAGGTGGGCACCCGCAGCTCCTGCTTCACCCGGCGCACGATGTCCAGGTAAGGCATGCCCGGCTTGACCATGAACATGTCCGCACCCTCGGCGATGTCCGACGCCACCTCGCGCAGCGCCTCGTCCGAATTCGCCGGGTCCATCTGGTAGGTGTACTTGTTGCCCGCGCCGAGGTTGGCGGCCGAGCCGACCGCGTCGCGAAAGGGGCCGTAGAAGCTCGACGCGTACTTCGCCGAATAGGCCAGGATGCGCGTGTGGATGCGCCGGTCGGCATCGAGTTCCGCGCGGATGCGCGCCACCCGGCCATCCATCATGTCAGAGGGGGCCACCACGTCGGCGCCGGCCTGCGCGTGACACAGGGCCTGCCTGGCCAGGACTTCGAGCGTCTCGTCGTTGAGCACGTAGCCGGTCTCGTCGATCAGCCCGTCCTGCCCGTGGCTGGTGTAGGGATCGAGCGCGATGTCGGTGATCACGCCCAGCTCCGGCAGTTCGCGCTTGAGCGCCTGCACGACCCGCGGCACCAGGCCGTCCGGGTTGTAGGCCTCCTCGGCAAGCTGCGTCTTGAGCGAGGGATCTATCACCGGAAACAGCGCCAACGCGGGCACGCCCAGGCGCACGGCCTCCCGCGCCACATCCAGCAGCCGGTCAGGGGAATGACGGAAAACGCCGGGCATCGAGGCCACGGGTTCGGAAATGCCGCTGCCCTCGAGCACGAACACCGGATAGATCAGGTCGTCGGTCGTGAGCTGGTGCTCGCGCATCAGCCGTCGCGAGAATTCGTCCCGGCGCATGCGGCGCAGCCGCGTCGAGGGGTATCGGCCACTGGAATTCATACGATATCGCCTTCCAACTCCATGATTCGGTTAGGGACTTCTTTCGGGAACTTCTGCGCCGGGAGCCTATCTCAGTCGGTAGATGGTGACGAACCATCTCCCGCTTCACCTCCCTGAGCGGGTGCCTTAATCAAGTTAAGGCATTTAACCCCCGGCTTTCCTCCCCTTTGACCGGGGGTTTTCTTTTTCTGCGGCAGCCCGAGCCAGCCGCCGATCACCCCTTCCGCTTCCTCCACACCGGAACGCTTGAGGCTGGAGAATAGCTGGGCCGAGACCGGCCCGGGATGATCGCGCAATGCCTCCCGCACCTGGCGCAGCGTCAGCAGGGCCGGCCCGCGCGAGAGCTTGTCCGCCTTGGTGAGCAGCACGTGAACCGGTTTTCCCGAGGGCGCAAACCAGTCCAGAAGCTGCCGGTCCAGCGGCGTCATCGGATGGCGGGCGTCCATGATCAGGACCAGCCCGCACAGGCTGGGGCGATCGACCAGGTAGCGCTCGATCAGCTCTCGCCAGCGGTCGCGCATTTCGCCCGGTACCGCCGCATAGCCGTATCCCGGCAGGTCCACCAGGAAGCCGTGCCCGTCCAGGCGGAAGAAATTGATCAACTGCGTGCGCCCCGGCGTCTTGCTCACGAAGGCGAGCCGCGTTCTTCCAGCCAGGGTGTTGATCGCACTGGATTTTCCGGCGTTGGATCGCCCGGCGAAGGCCACCTCGGGGCCGCGGGCGGGCGGCAGTTCCTGGGGTTTGGCAACGGAGAGGTCGAACTCGGCAGCCCGAAAGAGGGACATCTGCGCTATGGGCGTATCAGATTCTGTAGAATAGCGAGTTTATCGAATCCCAGGCTGCCGAGGAGAGCAGAAGATGAAGCGTTCGATGCTGCTGCCGCTTGCACTTGCCGCGTTCGCGGCGAATGCGGCCCAACCCGATCTGAAGAAAGGCCAGGAAATCGCTTCCCAGGTCTGCGTCGGCTGCCATGCCGCCGACGGCAACAGCACCGCCCCGGTCAACCCGAAGCTCGCCGGTCAGATTCCCGAATATCTGGTCAAGCAGTTGCGCAACTTCAAGGCGGTGGACGGCAAGCAGGCCGAGCGCCAGAACCCGATCATGAACGGCATGGTGGCCGCGCTGTCCGACGCCGACATTGAGGCGGTGGCCGCCTTCTACGCCTCCCAGGCACTCAAGCCGGACGCGGCGAAGAACAAGGCGACGATCGAGCAGGGCCAGAAGCTCTACCGCGCGGGCGATCCGGCCAAGGGCATCCCCGCCTGTGCCGGCTGCCACGGCCCGACCGGCGCCGGCATGCCCGCCCAGTATCCGCGGATCGCCGGCCAGTGGGTCGAGTACACCGAGGCGCAGTTGAAGGCCTTCCGCGCGGGCGAGCGCGCCAACGACCCGAGCAAGATGATGCGCACGATCGCCCTGAAGATGACCGACCCCGAGATCAAGGCGGTGGCGGACTACATCGCCGGCCTGCGCTGAACACGCCAGGTTCCTCCACGAACAAGGGTGGCGCTGCCACCCTTGTTCATTTCAGGGCGCCCGCCCGTCGATTCCTCCTGGAATAACCGCGCCGCGGCGGCTGTTCATCCGGCAACGAGACCGACCCACATGGCCGACCGAGACCAGATCGTCGCCGAGATTCCGCGGCTGCGCCGCTACGCCCGGGCGCTCACCGGGGACGCCGCCCGCGCCGACGACCTGGTCCAGGACACCATAGAACGCGCCCTCTCCCGCTGGTCGCTGTGGCGTTCGGGTACCAACCTGCGGGCCTGGATGTTCGCGATCATGCACAACCTGTTCGTCAACCAGATCAAGTCGGCGCAGCGCATCGAATACGTCGGCGACGACCCGCTGCCGGACCTGGCATCCCGCGCCACCCAGAGCGACGCCCTGGAGGTGCGCGACCTCGCGGGCGCGCTGCAGAGGCTCTCGCCGGAGCAGCGCGAGGTGCTGCTGCTGGTCGGCCTGGAGGAACTGAGCTACGAGCAGGCGGCGAAGGCGCTGGGCATTCCGATCGGCACGGTCATGTCGCGCCTGTCGCGGGCACGCGAGAGGCTGCGCGCGCTGCTCGCCGGGACCGAGGCCGCGCACCTGAAGGTGGTCAAATGAGCCAGCCCCTTATCAGCGAAGCGGATCTGCACGGCTGGGCGGACGACCGGCTCGATCCGCAGCGGCGCGGCGAAATCGAGGCGCTGCTGGCCGAGCGGCCGGAACTTGCCGAGCAGCTTGCCGGCTGGCGCGAGCAGAACGCGCTGCTGCACCGGAGCTTCGACGCGGTCCTGGACGAACCGGTGCCGGCACGCCTGCTCGACGCCGCCCGGCCGCAGCCGCGCGTGTGGCGGCTGGCCGCCGCCTTCGCCTGGCTGGCGCTGGGCGGCGTGATCGGCTTCCTGGTGCGTGGCGCCTGGGCGCCGCCCGCCGGCAGCCATATGGTCTCGCTGCCGCGCCAGGCCGCGATCGCCCACGTGGTCTACGCGCCCGAGGTCCGCCATCCGGTCGAGGTCACCGCCGACCAAGAATCCCACCTGGTCGCCTGGCTGTCCAAGCGGCTGGGCGGCGACGTCAAGGCGCCGCACCTGGCGGCCGCCGGCTTCGACCTGGTCGGCGGCCGGCTGCTGCCTGGCGAGCAGGGGCCGGTGGCCCAGTTCATGTACCAGGACGGCCGCGGCCAGCGGCTGACGCTCTACGTGCGCAGCGACGCCGGGGAAAACAAGGAAACCGCCTTCCGCTACGCCCAGGAAGGCAAGGTCAGCGTGTTCTACTGGCTCGACGGCAGGTTCGGCTACGCCCTGTCCGGCGAGATCGGCAAGGAGGAACTGCTGAACGTGGCGAACGCGGTCTACCGGCAGTTGAATCCCTGAGCCCGCCGGACGCGGCACCGGGCAAGCGCATGGAACCTTCCGCCCCCGTTCCCGCCCGGCTGGGCGCGGTCAAGGCCGCGGTGTTCGTCCTCTGCCTGCTCCCGCTCGCCTGGCTGGCCGTGCTCGGAGTGACCGGCGGGCTGGGCGACGAACCGGTCGACCGACTCCAGCACGCGCTCGGATCCTGGACGCTCAACCTGCTGCTGCTCACGCTCGCGGTCACCCCGCTGCGCAGGCTCACCGGCTGGCATTGGCTGGGCAGGCTGCGGCGCATGCTCGGCCTGTTCGTGTTCTTCTACGCCTGCCTGCATGTCCTGAACTGGCTGGCGCTGGACCACGCCTTCGACCCAGGCGCGATCGCGCGCGACCTTGCGAAGCGGCCCTGGATCGTGGTCGGCTTCGCCGCCTTCATGCTGCTGATTCCGCTCGCCGCGACCTCGAACAACGCCATGGTCCGCCGGCTCGGCGGCCGGCGCTGGCAGGACCTGCACCGATCGATCTATGTGGTCGCCATCCTGGGCGTGGCGCACTACTGGTGGGGCGCCGAGAAAGGCGTAACCGCCCCGGCGCTCTACGCGGTCGCGCTGATGGCGCTGCTCGGCCTGCGGCTGCTCTGGCGGGAGCAGGAACGCCGGCGGCAACTCGCCGGCGGCTACGGGAAGCCGGCGGCCAGTCGGCCCGGCGTCTCGGTCATCCGCTTCATGCCGAAGCGCAAATAGGCACCGCTCATTCGACCTCGCGGCCGGCGCGCTTCAACCATTCCTGCTTCTGCCGCGCCCGCGTTCCCCGCTTGCCCTTGCCCTGATGCGCCCCGCCCTTGCCGAGCAGGGGATCGAGCGCCAGCGGGTTGCGCGGTTTGAGCCGGACCGCGCGCTTGGCCCGCTTCATGGCCGCTGCAGGGCGCCGCTGCGACGCAGACCGTCGAGCCGCACGATCGCCCGCCCGTCCGCGGCGACCCGCGGCTCGGGCTTCCAGGCGCTGCCGTAGATCACCTCGAAGCTCACCGGGAGCCGGCCGTCGCGCCGATGCTGCTCGTAGGCCTCGCGCACCTGCCGCCACAACGCC
>DATMWM010000284.1:0-4282 GCA_035562535.1 Rhodocyclaceae bacterium
GCTGTGGAGCGATGCGGAAATCCTGCCGAAACTGCCGCACCTGGTCGCTCAGCTTCGGTCGCCGGGGATGGTGTTCGTATCTTCCGGGTATCTGGGCAAGAAGACGGCAAGCCTCCCGGAATCGGTTCGCGACAAGGTCTACATCACCTTCCCCTACCGCCTGACGCCCTATGTCGGTCCGAAGACCGGGGGTTACGACGCCAGGGTTCCGATCCTCACCAGCGCGAAAGACTTCGGCGAGCGCAGGATCGCCTCGCGAAGCAGAAACATGCTGCAGCAGGCGACCCTGCAAGGCCTGAATCTCATCTACGAGAACCTCTACCGTGATCACCTGCTCGACGTCATGAGTCTGCAGATGGACCTGATCGTGCAGGATTACGAGCGCTTCAGCTTCGGTCCCGGGCAGCGCTACGCTTCGAAGGGCTGCTACATCATCCAGCTTGGCCCAGGCGAGGATCCGCCCCTGCTGCCGCGCAGCGAGTGGGTCATCCACTGACCCGCTACTTTTTCTGCGGCGCGTTCTACGGACCGTAGCGCCAGTCGTGCCGGCGACGGCAGGATCGCCGCTTGCCCAGACCGCCTGCTGGCGCTGTTTGATCGCAGCGCAATCCGGGGAGAGCCCGCGATCTACGGGGGGCTACTCGACTTCGATGGTGGGGTCGTGACATGGATCAGGCCGCGCAGGGACGACAGGCGCCGCGCGGGGTCGCTGCGCCGCAGTCCCCGCCGTGCTATCTTGCCGCCGGGGTCGACCCCACATTTCGCCAACCAAGAACCGGGGGAACAAGCGTGAGCATCGTCAGCGAGTTCAGGGAATTTGCAATCAAGGGCAACGTCATCGACCTGGCCGTCGGCGTGATCATCGGCGGGGCGTTCGGCAGGATCGTGGACTCGATCGTCGCCGATCTCGTGATGCCGCTGATCGGCCGCATCACCGGCGGCCTGGACTTCTCGAACTACTACTTCGCGCTGAAGGACATCCCGCCGGGCGTTCCGCTGACCCTGGCGGAAGTGAAGAAGGCGGGCGTTCCGGTGTTCGCCTACGGCAACTTCCTGACGATCTCGCTCAACTTCGTCATCCTGGCCTTCATCATCTTCATCATGGTGAAGCAGATCAACCGGCTGAAGCGCAACGCGCCGCCGCCGCCGGCACCGCCCACGCCCGAGGACGTGCTGCTGCTGCGCGAGATCCGGGACGAACTGAAGAAGAAGGGCGCATAGCGGCCCTTGCGGGAATCGTCGGCGAGGCGCCGCTCAGGCGTCGTCGCCGACGAAGGGATTGTTGCGGCGCTCCTCGCCGAAGGTCGACATCGGGCCGTGGCCGGGAATGAAGCGCACGTCGTCGCCCAGGGGCCAGAGGCGCTGCCGGATCGAGGCGACCAGGGTGGCGAAATCGCCGCGCGGAAAGTCGGTGCGGCCGATCGAACCGGCGAACAGCACGTCCCCGACCACCGCCAGACGCGCCGTCCGGTCGAAGAACACCACATGGCCGGGCGTGTGGCCGGGGCAGTGCAGCACCTCGAGTTCGGCCTCTCCGACGCTCACCCGGTCGCCGTCGTCGAGCCAGCGGTCGGGGACGAAGGCCTCGGCATGCGGCAGCCCGAACATCACGCTCTGCTGCGGCAGGGCGTCGATCCAGAAACGCTCCTCGGCCTGGGGGCCCTCCACCGGCACGCCGAGCCGGCGCGCCAGTTCCGCGGTGCCGCCGGCGTGGTCGATGTGGCCGTGCGTCAACAGCACCTTCTCGACCTCGACGCCGTGTTTCTCGACGGCCGCCAGGATGCGAGGCACGTCGCCGCCCGGGTCGACGACCGCGCCTTTGCCGGTACGCTCGCACCAGAGTAACGTACAGTTCTGCTGGAAGGGGGTGACCGGGACGATGGCGAACTTCATCTGCGCTGTGGAATGCTGGCGACGGCGCAGTGTAGCAGAGGCGTCGGCCGGTCCGCCCCCGCGCGCCCCTCAAGGATCGTGCCGGCCCCGCCGTAGCATGCGGACGCCAGGCGGGACAAGGACATACCAGGACGGACCATGACTCCGGAATCGGACGACCTCCGGCAGCTAACCCCGGATCGGATCGAGACCGAGGAGGACGACCGCTACCTGCTGACCGGCCCGACCACCATCGCCTACGCGCTGAACGACCTGATCCACCGCGGCGAACTCGTCACCGTGGTGTTCGACCATGGCAAGGGGATGATCCTGACCGCGCTGCTGGCGGCGGACGCGAACGAGGAAACGCTGGTCTTCGACTGGGGCGGCAGCGAGCAGGAGAACCAGCGGCTGCTGGCGAGCGAGCGCAACATCTTCGTCGCCAAGCCGGACGGCATCAAGGTCCAGTTCGTGACCGGCCAGGCGGCGGAAACCATCTTCGGCGACGGCAAGGCCTTCGTCACCAACCTGCCCGAGCGGGTCGTGAGGCTGCAGCGCCGCGAGTCCTTCCGCATCCGCACGCCGCTCGGCCGGCCGCTGATCTGCCGCCTCTGGCCCGAAAGCGGCACGCCGATCGACCTGCCCCTGCGCGACCTGAGCGTCGGCGGCGCCGGGCTGACCTACAGCGGCGCGCGCGTGCCCTTCGAAACCGGCCAGGTGTTTCCGCGCTGCCGCATCGACCTGCCGGAAGCCGGCGAGATCTCCTGCGCGGCGGAGGTGCGCCATGTCACGGCGGGCAATCCGCTGAGCGGCATCCCGTCGGCGATCGTCGGCCTGCGCTTTCGCGAGCTCACCCAGCCGATGCAGGCGCGCATCCAGCGCTACATCGTCACCCTGGAGCGGGCGCGCCGCGAGATGGCGCCGGACTGACCGGCTACCGCTCCGCCCCCTGATCTCCGGCGCATCCGTCGGGCAGCCACCTCGGCTCGATCTCCGGGCCGCCGCAGGTCCATGCGAGCCGCCCGCCGGCCTCGGCGGACGGCACGAGCACGATCTTCCGCCCTTCCACCGGGCCGAATCCGAGCACCAGCTCGATCGCGCCGCCGGGTCCGATGGTCATCGCGGCGACGTCCTCGGGCAGTTCGCGGTTCCACAGGTCGGCGATGTTCGAGGGCATGCTGCGGTCGCGCGCGTAGTGCTCCTCGAACGCGCGCCGCGCCGGCTCGACCTGCGCGACCACCGCGCCGATGCGCCCGCGCACCATGTAGTCCTGGTACAGCGGCAGCGCGATCCCGGCGACCATGCCGGCGATCAGGATGGCGCCGGCCACCACCACCAGCCCGACCAGGCCGCCGTTGCCCGAACGGCCCGCGTTGTCGCTGCGCAGCGCCTCGACCGGGGCCTCGCGGTTGACCACCAGGCAGCCGGCCACCAGGTCGTGCAGCGCCTGCTTGCGCCGCGTCCAGCCGGCCATCAGGTAGCCGACCATGAACAGCAGCGCGGACAGGATCTGGGCGAAATAGCGCGCGCTGGCGCGGCCGAAGCCGATGCGCCCGCCGCGGTAGTCGGTCACCCGGATCGAGAGCGCCTGCTTGCCGAGCGTCGCCTGGCGCGGCCCGCTTTCCATCAGGGCGTAGTACAGCCAGGCGATCACCACGCCGCCGAGCTGCCCGAGCCCGCCGGCGAATCCCTCCGCCCCCTCGACCTCCCACAGCCCCAGGCCGAAGCCGAGCGCCATGCCGAGCACGCCCGAGGCGACGACGATCAGCACCCAGTCGATCAAGTAGGCGGCGAAGCGCTTCCAGAACCCGGCATAGAGCGGCGCCGGCGGACGCTCGGCCGCCAGCCCGGGGGGCGCCGGTGTGACCGGTGGGGTGGCCGGCGGTGTGGCCGGCGGTGTGGCCGGCGGTTCGGCCACCGGGGCGCCGCAATGGGCGCAGTAGAGCGCCTCGCTCGTCAGTTCCTTGCCGCAGCGGCTGCAGAACATCGCCGTTTTCCTTTTCTCGGTTCGGGTGGCCGGGTTTCGGCCGCCTGCGGGCCGTCTTGATCCACGCTATCGCCAGTCGCCGCGCAGGGTAAGCACCTGCTGCTGCAGGGCGGCCACGTCCAGCGCTGCGGCCGGTATGGGTTCGCCGACGACCAGGCCGATGCGGGACAGGATGCCGCGGCGCAGCGGCCGGGTCATGGCAGCCCCGCCTTTGCGCGAGAAGAAGCTGCCCCACAGGCCGCGCAGCGCCATCGGCACCACCGGCACCGGGTCGCGCTCGACGATGCGCTGGATTCCCGGACGGAACTTGCCGAGCTCACCGGTATCGGTGATGCGGCCTTCCGGAAACAGGCCGACCAGTTCGCCGGCGGCCAGCGCCCTGGAGACCTCCTCGTAGGCCTGCTCGAGCAGCTTCGGGTCCTC
>DATMWM010000285.1:0-2436 GCA_035562535.1 Rhodocyclaceae bacterium
GTCCCGTGGCCCCGGGCCCGGCGCAACCATCCCGTCCGGCACGCGCCGGCGCTCATCACAGGAGAATCCACCTTGAATCCGTTTCGCCGCTCCCTGCTGCTCGCCGCGCTCGCGGCACCGCTTTCCGCGGTCCTGCCCGCCGCCGCGGCCGACAACTTCATCGTCGTCGCCTCGACCACCTCCACCGAGCAGTCCGGCCTGTTCGGCCACATCCTGCCGATTTTCGAGAAGAAAACCGGGATCCAGGTGCGGGTCGTGGCCCTGGGCACCGGCCAGGCGCTCGACCAGGCGCGGCGCGGCGACGCGGACGTGGTGTTCGTGCACGACAAGCCGGCCGAGGAGAAATTCGTTGCCGAGGGCTACGGCGTGAAGCGCCAGGAGGTGATGTACAACGACTTCATCCTGGTCGGGCCGAAGTCCGACCCGGCGAAGGTCGCCGGCGGCAAGGACATCACCGAGGCGCTCAAGAAGGTCGAGGCGGCGAAGGCGCCCTTCGTCTCGCGCGGCGACAAGAGCGGCACCCACAATGCCGAACTGCGTTTCTGGAAGGCGGCGGGAATCGACCTGGAGAAGGCCAAGGGGCCGTGGTACCGGGACACCGGCTCGGGCATGGGGCCGGCCCTGAATTCCGCCGCCTCGATGAACGCCTACATCCTCGCGGACCGCGGCACCTGGCTGTCCTTCAAGAACCGCGGCGAGTTGGCCGTGCTGGTCGAGGGCGATCCGCGGCTGTTCAACCAGTACGGAGTGATCCTGGTGAACCCGGCGAAGCATCCGCAGGTGAAGAAGGAGGCCGGCCAGCAGTTCATCGACTGGATCGTCTCGCCCGAGGGCCAGAAGGCGATCGCCGACTACCGGATCGACGGCCAGCAGCTGTTCTTCCCGAACGCCGGCCGCTGAGATCCTGCGGGCGTCGCCGGCCTACCGGCCGGCGGCGCATTGCGCATTCGCATTGCGCCGCCCGAGAACTCACGCAAGCCTTCAATGCCGAAGGCAAAGGGCCGTAGAATGTGCCTTCGGAGGGAGGGCCTTGCGTGGCGATCTTCGTATGGAATGACGAGTACAGCATCGGCTATGTCCAGGTGGACAAGCAGCACCAGCGCCTGGTCTCGATGCTCAACCGGCTGGACACGGCGATCACCGAGGGGGCCGAAAGCGCCGCCATCGCCGGCCTGCTGTCCGAACTCAAGTCCTACACCGAGTACCACTTCTCGACCGAAGAACAGTTGATGCGCGACGCCGCCGGCGACGCGGATCACGTGCGCATCCACTTCCAGCAGCACCGGGCCTTCGAGCGCTCGCTGGAGCAGATGATCCGCGCCTACAACGAGAGCGGATCGGCGGTGGCCGGCTCGCTGCTGGAGTTCCTGGTGCGCTGGCTGATGTCCCACATCCTCGGCTCGGACCAGGAGATGGGGCGCCTGCTGCGCGGGGACCGCGTGCCGCAGCACAACGGCGACCGGGAGCGGATCCGCCAGTTGCAGGGCCGCCTGGACCAGGAGATCGCCCAGCGCAACATGCTAATCGCCCTGCGCGAGGCAGACAGCCGCTTCCGCGTGATCGCCGATACCGTTCCCTGCCTGGTCTGGATGAGCGACGGCGCCGGCCGCCGGACCTTCTTCAACCGGACCTGGCTGGATTTCACCGGCCGCGGCGCCGGCGCCGAGTCCGGATGGGGCTGGCTGGACGGCGTGCACCACGACGACCGGGCGCACCTGTTCGCCGCCTGCACCCGGGCGCTGCAGACCAAGCAGCCCTACACCGCCGAGTTCCGCCTGCGCCGCGGCGACGGCGAGTACCGCTGGGTGATCGAGAGCGCCTCGCCGCGCGAATCCGCCGAGGGCAACTACGTCGGCTGCATCGGCTCGACGACCGACATCACCGACCAGAAGCACACCGCGCAGGAACTCGACCGCACCCGCATGATGCTGGAACGGGCGCTGGCCGAGCGCGACGCCCAACTCCAACAGGTGCGCGTGGAACTGTCCCGTTCGACGGCGAAACCCGCGCCTTCCGACGTAATCGGCCGCGTCATCGCGCGGGACCTGGACGATCCGCTGGGCAGGATCGCGGCCAGCGCTGGCCGGCTGAACGAGGGGCTGGCCGACCTTTACCGCCTGGTCGATGCCTACCGCGTGGCCCGCAACGGGCCGGATCCGCTGCCGGCGCTGGACTCGGCCGCCCGGATCGAGCAGGACATCGACCTGGCTGCGCTGCGCCGGGATCTGGCCGACCAGATCGACGCGACGCACAAGGCGGTGGACCGCATCCGCGCCGTGCTGAACGCGGCGCTCGCCGGCGCCGGGCAGGACCCGGCGACCGCAGAGGCGGCCACGCTGGCCGCGGATGCGCAGGACGAAACCGTAGGCTGAGCCCGGCGGTTCAGGCGCGCCGGATGCGCGCCAGGGTGGCGGTGGTCGAGCGTTCGAACAGGAA
>DATMWM010000286.1:0-2826 GCA_035562535.1 Rhodocyclaceae bacterium
CGATGAAGATCGTCAAGGTCGGCGCCTACCGCAAGGCCTGAATCTCCCGCCGGGCGGATCCGGCGGGAGATTCCGGGCGAAGGCCGCCTCACTGCCGCTGCGGCGGCTCGCCCGCAGCCTTTTTCGCGCGCGGGCCGCGAGCCCGGGTCCGCCTGGCCGCGGGCGTCGCGACCTCGGCCGGCGGCAAGGGCTGCAGCGGAACGAGCAGCGTGACCACGGTTCCCTCGCCGGGGCGGCTGCCGATCTGCATGCGGCCGCCGATCATCCCCAGGCGCCGCTCGATGTTGCCGAGCCCGGAGCCGACCCCGCCACCGTTCGCGGTGCCCAGGATTGCCGGATCGAACCCGGAGCCGCGGTCGGCGACCGTGATCCGCAGCATGCCGTCGTCCTCGCGACGGGTGCGCAGTTCCACCCGGTCGGCGCCGGCATGCTTCGCGACATTGAGCAGCAGTTCGCGCACGGCCTTGAAGCACAGCAGGCGGGTGGGCAGGTCGTCCGGCTCGGCCGAGGCGTCCCGGTCCAGCACGACCTCGAGCCCGTGCCTGGCCTGAACCCACTGTCTGAGCCAGTCCAGCGCCGGTCCCAGGCCCTGATCGCGGATGACCGGCGGGTTCAGTTCCGCGCCGAGCGAGCGCGCAGTCTCCAGCGCCTCGCCGATGAGGCGGACGGTCTGCGTGGCCACCCGCGTCCACTTCTCCATCGGCGTGCGTTCGTCCAGGGCGCTGAGCGCGAGCCGCCCGGCCACCAGCAGCGGCTGGACATTGTCATGCAGCAGTTCGTACAGCCGGTCGCGTTCGCGCTGCTCGGCGCGGGTCAGGTCGCGGGCCAGTTCCCGCAGCTCGGCGGTGCGCTTCTCGGCGAGCCGGGTGCGCTCGGCCACCAGGGCCGCCAGCTCGGCGTTCAACTCGCGCAGCCGGTTCTCCGCCAGCTTGTGCGCGGTGATGTCCTGCACCGTTCCGAGGAAACGCACCGGCCGGCGACCTTCGAACGAGACCTTGCCGGTCGCGGCGACCCAGCGCACGGTCGACCTCGCCGGATGGACGATGCGGTGCTCGGCGTAATACGATCCGCCGCCCTCGGGATCGAGCGCCTTGTCGATCAGGGCCTGCGTCGCCATCCGGTCGTCCGGGTGCAGCGCATCGAGGGCGGTTTCGGCGCGGATCGGCGTCCCGGGTCCGACGCCCCACAGCTCCCTCATCCGCGCGTCCCAGCGGATCTCGCCGGTAGCGACGTCGTAATCGTAGATGCCCAGCCCGGCGGCCGCCTGGGCCAGCAGGAGCCGCTCCTCGCTCTTGCGCAGCGCCTCCTCGGCTTGCTTGCGCTGGGTGATGTCGGCAATGACGGCGAGCCCCCCGATCACCGTTCCCCGCGCGTCTCGCAGCGGGGCGCCGGACACTTCGGCGAACCAGCGCCTGCCGCCGGGCAGCAGGATCTCCAGTTCGGTGGGCGGGATGACCTGGTTTTCTGCCACCGCCCGCTGCAGGGGCAGCTCGGCGCCGCCGAGTTCCCGTCCCTCGTGAAAGTAACGCACCCGGCGGCCGGCCGCGGTTTCCTCCGGTGCCGAGGCCGACACATTGTCCTGCGGCGACATCTCGAACTGCGCCAGCAGCATCGGATTGCCGGTGACCCGCTGGCAGGAGGTGTCGTCGGAGAAGCTCACGCCCACCGTCAGCGACTGCATCAGCGCCTGCAGCCGCTGGTTCGTCTCGAACAACTGCTGCTCTGCCCGCTTGCGCTCGGTGATGTCGTAGACGACACCATGCAGCAGCCCGCCGTCCTCTCCGGGTTCGAGCCGCGCCTTCGAGGATACCCAGCGCACGCCGCCGTCGCGCAGCGGGACGCGGTACTCGCTCGCGAAGGCACCTCCGCTGGCCAGCGTCCGCTCGACTGCTCCAGCCGCATGGGCTCGATCGTCTGGATGGATGGCTGCCAGCACCTGGTCGAAGCGCGGCTGGGCATCCGCGGCGAAGCCGTGCAGATCGAGCGCGCGGGCCGACCCTTCGAAGCGGTTCGTCTCCGGTGCAGCCGTCCAGATGCCCAGGCCCGTGCCTTCAACGGCCAGCCGCACCCGTCGCTCCGCCTCGCGCAGCGCGGCGTCGACCTGCCTGCGCTCGCTGACATCGCGCAGGATCGCCTGCAGGCGTCCGTCCGGAAGCTGCCTGCCGCGCACTTCGCCGGGAAAGACCGTGCCGTCCTTGCGCCGGAAACTCCACTCGCTGGTCACCACTGCGCCGCCCGCGAAGCGCGCAACCTCGCCGGGGATCCGCGGGACGTCGTCGGGCACAATGACGTCGGCGATGCTGCGTTCGAGAAGTTCGGCGCGGCTGTAGCCGAGCATCTCGCAGCCGGCAGTATTGACGTCGACATAGCGGCCCCGGGCGTCGGCGACGAAGATGCCGTCGCTCGCCTGTTCGACGATCGACCGGAACCGCGCGTCGTCCTCGTAATGCGCCTCCGTCTCCTGCGCGCCGGTCGGTTCGCCCAGCCGGATTTGGAGGTGGCGCTCGCGCAGGGCCGCCCGGACCGCGCTGACCAGGATCGCCGGACGCGCCGTCCGGTCTGCCAGGATGATGCTCGCGCCGCTCAGTTCGATTTCGCGCGGTTCGCCGCCGCCGGTCAGCACGACCAGCGGGGGCGCCGGGCAAGCCGAACGACTCTGCACGATCCCGGCCAGGCGCGCCGCCGCAGGCCCGGTCAGCGCCTCTTCGCCGAACACCAGCGCACCCGCCGGCGCCGAGAGCCGCGCGAGCGCCACCTCCAACTCCGGCTGGGCGAACCGACCGGCGCGCAGGAGGCGGAGGCGCATTATGAGGACGACCCGCGGTT
>DATMWM010000287.1:0-7689 GCA_035562535.1 Rhodocyclaceae bacterium
GGGTGGCGGTGTCCAACTCCGGGTGGCGAACAGGCCGGAATCGTCTTCTTGCGGCGCCATGCGCGGCGACTGGCTGAGGGCCAGGGCCGGCGGCAGTTCGTTCAACCCCGCGGAGTCCGTCCGGCCGGGCTTGCGCGGCTGCGACTCGACGACTGCAGCCGCTTCGTCGCCGTCCGGAGTACCCAGATACCAGGACAGCCCCGCGACCGCGGCGAACACCGCTGCGCCGATCAGGACGGCTGAACGCTTGGAAGGCTGCTGCATCGGAAGAACGGAACGTGGTGCCGTGGGCGCGCTAAACGGTAGGCCGCTGCTCGAAGTGCGAGAACTCGCCTTCGCCTTCGGTGACCTCCACGGTTGCGACATGCGCGCCGGCCGGTCCCCGGTGCGCCCAATGGATCATCTCTTCGATCTCCGCGGCCCCGCCAGAGATCATCGCTTCGACGCTGCCGTCCCGGCAGTTGCGCACCCAGCCGCGCACGCTCAGGTGCTGCGCCTGGCGGGCGAAGGACCAGCGGAATCCGACGCCCTGCACCAGCCCATGGATGCGCAGGTGCTTGACCGGCATCAGGCCTCGAGAGCGTCCTGCCGGATCAGTTCGCGGACGGTCTGGACCGAGGCGAAGACCACCAGGATCGCGCCGACCACGACGAACGCCCAGGCCTCGGCGGTCGTCGCCGGGCGGGACCAGATCGGCATGCCGTCGATCAAGGGAATGCCGCCGGCGGCGATCAGGGCGATGCCCAGCAGGTCGGCAACCGCATAGCCCATCAGGCGGCGGGTCATCCACTTTCCGTTGGTGCCGGGCGAGGTCGACATGGCGCGGTCTCCCACGGTCCCGCTCTTTCGGGGCGCGAAGTATTCCATACGACCATTATGCCCTTTTTTACTTGACCTTCATGCCAGGCTGCGCGCCGGCGTCCGGCGAGAGCAGGTACAGGCCGGGACCCTCGCCCGAGGCGGCCAGCACCATGCCCTCCGAAAGGCCGAATTTCATCTTGCGCGGCGCGAGGTTGGCGACCATCACGGTGAGCCGGCCGGCGAGCGTGGCCGGATCGTAGGCAGACTTGATGCCGGCGAAGACCTGGCGCGGCCGCGTCTCGCCGATGTCCAGTTGCAGCCGGATCAGCTTGTCGGCGCCCTCCACGTGCTCGGCGGCGACGATGCGGGCGATGCGCAGATCCACCTTGGCGAATTCCTCGATGCCGATGTGCGGGGCCGCAGCTTCGGCGGCCTGTACCTCGTGCTGCTGCTTCTCGGCGTGGCGCTGCTGCGATTCGGGCGGCGGGGCGGCCGGCGCCAGCGTCTCGCGGTTGGCGGCGATCAGGGCGTCGATCTGCTTGCGCTCGATGCGGGTCATGAGGTGGCGGTATTCGTTGATGCGGTGGCCCGCGGGAAGGGAGCTTGCAGCGTCCGCCCACGCGAGCGGAGTGACGTTCAGGAAGGTTTCAACATCGGCGGCGAGCCTGGGCAGGACGGGCTTGAGGTATAGCGCCAGCAGGCGGAACAGCTCGAGCGCCGCCGAGCAGACCCGGTGCAGCCGTTCGTCCTGTCCGGCCTGCCTGGCGATCTCCCAGGGTTTTTCCTGGTCCACGTAGCGGTTGGCGGCATCCGCCAGCGCCATGATCTCGCGCAGCGCGCGCCCGTATTCGCGGCCCTCGTAAAGCTCGGCGATGCGCTCGGCCGCTGCCTGGCTTTCTCGCAGCAGCGTCTGCGCGTCGCCCTCGATCACGGACAGACGGCCGCTAAAGCGCTTGGTGATGAAGCCCGCTGCCCGGCTGGCGATGTTGATGAACTTGCCGACCAGGTCGCTGTTGACCCGCGCCACGAAGTCGTCGAGGTTGAGGTCGATGTCCTCCATGGTGTTGCCGAGCTTGGCGGCGTAGTAGTAGCGCAACCACTCGGGGTTCAACCCCTGGGCGAGGTAGCTTTCGGCGGTGATGAAGGTGCCGCGCGACTTAGACATCTTCTGGCCGTCCACGGTCAGGAAGCCGTGGGCGAAGATCCTGGTCGGCGTGCGGTAGCCGGCATGTTCCAGCATGGCCGGCCAGAACAGGGCGTGGAAGTACAGGATGTCCTTGCCGATGAAGTGGAACATCTCGGTACCCGCGGCCTCGGCCGCGGCGGCTTCGGTGAACGCGGCCAGGTCGATCCCGGGCGTGCGTGCGGCCAGATGGCGCAGGCTGCCGAAATAGCCGATCGGCGCGTCCAGCCAGACGTAGAAATACTTGCCGGGGGCGCCGGGAATCTCGAAGCCGAAGTAGGGCGCGTCCCGCGAGATGTCCCAGTCCGAAAGCCGGTTCTCGCCCTCCTCGCCCAGCCATTCGTTCATCTTGTTGGCGGCGTCGGGCTGCAGCCGCCCCTCGCGCTGGGTGAACCGGCGCAGGAAGCCCTGGCAGCGCGCATCCGACAGGCGGAAGAAGTAGTGGTCCGAGGAGCGGCGCACCGGCGGCGCGCCGGACACCGCGGAATACGGGTTCTTCAGTTCCGTGGGCGCGTAGGCGGCGCCGCAGACCTCGCAGGAATCGCCGTACTGGTCCTTGGCCCCGCACTTCGGGCACTCGCCCTTGACGTAGCGGTCCGGCAGGAACATCTCCTTCACCGGATCGTAGAACTGCTCGACCGCGCGCACCTCGATCAGCCCAGCGGCCTGCAGCTTGCGGTAAATGTCCTCGGCGTAGAACCGGGTCTCCTCGGAATGGGTCGAATGGTAGTAGTCGAAGCCCACGTGGAAGCCGGCGAAGTCGCGGGTGTGCTCGCCCCAGACGCGCCGGATCAGTTCCTCCGGCGTGATGCCTTCCTTGGCGGCGCGCAGCATGATCGGCGTGCCGTGGGTGTCGTCGGCGCAGACGTACCAGCAGGCGTGGCCGCGCATCTTCTGGAAGCGCACCCAGATGTCGGTCTGGATGTATTCGACCAGGTGGCCCAGGTGGATCGCGCCGTTGGCGTAGGGCAGGGCGGAAGTGACCAGGATCTTGCGCTGCGACATGGGATTGGGAACTGCTTGAAAAAGCGTCGATTCTACCGCGCGGGTCGGCGCGGGTGTGCGCACCGCCGGAATCTGGGTTATACTAGACCAAATTAGTAGGATATTCGAACACGGAGAACTCATGGCCATTTCAGAACTGCAGGTCCAGACCGCACTCAAGGAACTCACCGACCCGAACACCGGGAAGGATTACGTTTCCACCCGCAGCGCCCGCAACATCAAGGTGAGCGGCGCCGACATCGCGCTCGACGTCGAACTCGGCTACCCGGCGAAGAGCCAGATCGACGGCATCCGCAAGGCGGTGATCGAAAAGATCAAGGCGATCCCGGGCGCCGGCAACGTCAGCGCCAATGTGTATTCGAAGATCGTCTCCCACTCGGTGCAGCGCGGCGTCAAGCTGCTGCCTAGCGTGAAGAACATTATCGCGATCGCCTCGGGCAAGGGTGGGGTGGGCAAGAGCACCACCGCGGTGAACCTGGCGCTGGCGCTCGCCGCCGAGGGCGCCAAGGTGGCGATCCTGGACGCCGACATCTACGGGCCGTCGCAGCCGCAGATGCTCGGCATCACCGGGCGGCCGGAATCGGCCGACGGCAAGACGCTGGAGCCGATGCAGGCCTACGGACTGCAGGCGATGTCGGTGGGCTTCCTGATCGACGTCGAGACGCCGATGGTCTGGCGCGGCCCGATGGTCACCCAGGCGCTGCAGCAACTGCTGAACGAGACCAACTGGAAGGACGTGGATTACCTGGTGGTGGACCTGCCCCCGGGCACCGGCGACATCCAGCTCACGCTCGCGCAGCAGGTGCCGGTGACCGGCGCGGTGATCGTCACGACGCCGCAGGACATCGCCCTGCTCGACGCGCGCAAGGGCTTGAAGATGTTCGAGAAGGTCGGCATCCCGATCCTCGGCATCGTCGAGAACATGAGCATCCACATCTGCTCGAACTGCGGCCACGAGGAGCACATCTTCGGCTCCGGCGGGGCCGACCGCATGGGCAAGGACTACAGCGTCGAGGTGCTCGGCCAGTTGCCGCTGGACATCCGCATCCGCGAGGAGACCGACTCCGGCAAGCCGACCGTGGTCGCCGAGCCGGAGAGCCGCATCGCGGAAATCTACCGCGGCATCGCCCGCCGGGTGGCCGTGAAGGTGGCCGAGAAGGCCAAGGACATGTCGGCCAAGTTCCCGAGCATCGTCGTCCAGAACACCTGAGCCTCATCTCGCCGCTGTAACGACCGGCGGGCGAGGTCCGCCTGCCGATCGCGCCCCTCGGGGGGGCGCCGCCCCCCTGCCCCGCCCACCGCGCCATCGCGCGGCCGTGTGACATCCGTCCGCACCGGAGGCGGAAACCCGTTCGGCGGACGACATCGCGCAATGCGAATGCCCGCCGGGACGCATACAGTCAGCGCATAAACCGTACGGTCGCTGCATGCGGAGGGCATCGTGCAAATCGGCCTGTGCTCCCATTGCGCACTCTCTTCGAGGGTGCGAGCGTTGCGTCGGCGGATTCCAGCCGCGGTCCAGTTTGATGCAACCGAATGGCGCGGCGTCGGGCGTCGGGGGCGCGGGCCACTGCGCCGACGTTGCAGCCCTGCTCGGAGCCTGCGGCCGGGAGGCAGGCCATGAGCGCCGAGGCCCTGCGCCACTTCCTTGCGGCCGCCGCCGGCTCGAACCGCGGCACGGCCAGCCCGATGTCGCTGGACCCCGCCGACAGCGGTCGCGGATGGGAGAAGGCGATCCGCCGCAACGCCACGCTGGTCCTGCTGGCGTGGACCGCCTTGGTGGCCGGGTCGGTGACCTGGAACGTAATCCACGAGCGCGAGGAGGTGGTGGCGCTGGCGGCCACGGACGCGCGCACCCATATCAACATGAACCTCGCGTTCCGCGACTGGACCAACTCCCACGGCGGCTTCTACGCCCCGATATCGGTGGAGACCCAGCCCAATCCGTATCTCGAAGATCTCTCCGAGCGCGACATCGTCACGCCCTCGGGACGCACGCTGACCTTGATCACCGCCTCCTCGGTCATGCGCCACGTCATGGACGATTACGCCTCGGAATACGGAATCCGCACCCGCACGACCGGACACGCCGCGCTCAATCCGGACAATGCCCCGGACGCATGGCAGCGGGAAGCGCTGCGGGCGCTGCGCGGGCCGGAGGACGAGGCGTTGCGGGTCTCCGAAGTCGACGGCGTGCCGTACCTGCAACTGATGCGCCCGCGCATCATGCACGAGACCTGCACCCACTGCCACGGCCAGTCCGGCGTTCCGGTCGGCCAGGTGCTCGGCGGGATCGACGTGAGCATCCCGCTGACGTCCTATTACGACGTCGCCCAGACGTCCATCCGCAACATCCTTGCCTTCCACGGCGCGGCCTGGGTGCTCGGCGTGGCCGCGGTCGGCTTCATCTCGCGGCGCGCCCGCTACACGGCAACGATCGTGCGCAGCCAGGAGCGGGTGCGGCTGCTGCTGGACTCGACCGCCGAGGGCATCTACGGCGTGGACGCCGAGGGTCGCTGCGTGCTGGTCAATCGCGCCTTCATGCACATTCTGGGCTACGAGGACACCGCCGAGCTGCTCGGGCGCGACGCCCACGCCTTCGTTCACCATACCAAGACCGACGGTTCCGAGTACCACTGGGAGGAATGTCCGGTGCACAAGGCGGTTCGCGAGGGCTACCGCACCCACGCCGACAAGGAGGTCTTCTGGCGCAAGGACGGCACGCCGGTGCCGGTCGAGTACTGGGCCTACCCGGTGTCGCGCGGCGGCGAGGTGGTCGGCGCCGTTGTGACCTTCGTGGACGTCTCCGAGCGGCTGCGCGCCGAGGCCCAGCTGAGCAAGCTCTCGCGCGCGGTCGAGCAGAGCGCGAACGCGGTCATGATCACCGACGTGCGCGGCTGCATCGAGTACGTCAATCCCAAGTTCTGCGAGATCAACGGGTATACCGCGGGCGAGGTGATCGGCAAGACGCCGGCGCTGCTGTCCTCGGGCGAGAAACGCAAGGCGGTCTACGCGAGCATGTGGGACACGCTGCTGCGCGGCGAGGAGTGGCACGGCGAGTTCCACAACCGACGCAAGGACGGCGACCTGTACTGGTGCCTGGAGTCGATCTCGCCGGTGAAGGATCCGAGCGGGGCGATCACCCACTTCGTGGCCGTGACCGAGGACATCAGCGCGCGCAAGAACGCGGAATCCACCATCCGGCATCTGGCCTACTTCGACACGCTCACCGACCTGCCGAACCGCAGGCTGTTCCACGACCGGCTGGACCAGGCCACGGCCGAGGCGCACCGCTCCGGTACCAGCGTCGCGCTGCTATACCTGGACGTCGACCGGTTCAAGACGGTCAACGACACGCTCGGCCACGAAAGCGGCGACCTGCTGCTGAAGATCGTCGCGGACCGCCTGCGCGCCTGCGTGCGCGCGCCGGACACCGTGGCCCGGCTTGGCGGCGACGAGTTCGGCGTGGTGCTCGGCAGGGTCGTCGGCGCCGACGGCGCGGTCCAGGTGGCCAAAAAAATCATCGCCGGCGTCCAGCGCCCGATCCAGGTCGCCTCGCGCGAGCTGTTCGTCACGGTGAGCGTGGGCATCAGCCTCTACCCGAACGATGCCGGCGACATCGAGTCGCTGATGCGCAAGGCCGACATCGCCATGTACCGGGCAAAGGAGATCGGCCGCAACGGCTTCCAGTTCTACGCCGATAGCATGAACGCGGCGGCCCTCGAGCGGCTGGACATCGAGAGCGGACTGCGCAAGGCGCTGGAACGCGACGAGCTGCGGCTGCTCTACCAGCCGCAGGTCGACCTGTCCAACGGCCGCCTGATCGGCGTCGAGGCGCTGCTGCGCTGGATGCACCCGAGCCGCGGCGTCATGCTGCCCGAGGCGTTCATCCCCGTGGCGGAGGACACCGGCCAGATCGTCGCCATCGGCGACTGGGTGCTGCGCACCGCCTGCCGGGATCTGGCCGCCTGGCGCCGGGATGGCCACAGGGACATGCGGATGGCTGTCAACGTCTCGACCCGCCAGTTCAGGCAGGAGAACCTGCCCGCCTGGGTCCGCGGCGTGCTCGGCGATTCCGGGGTTCCGCCCGACCGGCTGGAACTGGAGATCACCGAGACGCTGCTGATGGACAACAGCGACGAGGCGGCATGCAGCCTGCGCGCCCTGCGCCAGGCCGGCATCGGCGTGTCGATCGACGACTTCGGCACCGGCTATGCCTCGCTGAGCTACCTGAAGCGCTTCCCGATCGACGTCATCAAGATCGACAAGTCCTTCGTCTCCGGCTGCACCTGCAATCCTGACGACCGGACCATCGTCGACGCCGTGGTCGCGCTGGGTCGGAGCCTAAAGCTCAAGGTGGTGGCCGAGGGCGTCGAGGCGGCCGACCAGGTTAGCCTCCTGCGCAGCCTGCGCTGCGACGTCGGCCAGGGTTTCTACTTCGGCGAACCGCAGTCGGCCGCCCGGATCGCCGGCATGCTTGCCGCCGGGCCGCTGGCCGGCGGCGTGACGGCGCCCTGACCCGCGCCCGGCGGATCGACGCGGCGGCCGGTGCGCGGGTTAGAATCCTGCGCCATTCCCGGTCCGCGAACCCAGCACCTGCCCATGAGCATCAAGTCAGACAAGTGGATCCGCCGCATGGCGGCCGAGCACGGCATGATCGAGCCCTTCGAGCCGAACCAGGTGCGGGAGATCGACGGCCG
>DATMWM010000288.1:0-25941 GCA_035562535.1 Rhodocyclaceae bacterium
CACGAATCCGAGGCTGTCCGCGAGTTCCACCGAGCCGGAAACGTGGGCCTCGCGCATCAGCGCGTCGCGCCCCTTGCCAAGCACGATCAGCGGCGCGTGCGCGGGCAGGGTGATCGCCACGTCGGTCTCCGCCACCGACGCTTCGCTCAGCGTGCCGTCGGCATTGATCACGAAGTCCAGGCGCAGCGGCGGCGCGGCGATCCTGGCGGCCTTTCCGGCGTGCCGGGCCAGACGTTCCCGGGCCCAGGGCGAATCGTGCAGCAGATGATTCAGCGCGAGGAAAACGAACTGCTCGACCATGAATGAAAACGGGGGCGGCGAGGCCCCCATTTTACGCCTGCCAGGCTGCGCTCAGGCGCTTTGCTGGATCCCGGCGATCATCCAGCCAGAGCTGCCGTCGATCGGCTTGGCGAGATGCCAGACCTCGTCGAAAGGCGCGGGCGCGGCGCCTTCGGCCTCCCGGATGGCGCCGTGGAAGCGCACGCTGGCGAGGTAGCGGCTGCCTTCCTCGCTGACGTCGAGCAGATCGGCATTCAGCGTGACCACGTCGGTCTGCTGTTTCGCCGGGCCGCGCTCCTGCATCTCCAGACGGATCTCGGCGAACATTTCCGGCGTGGCGAACTCGCGGATGTCCTCGTTGTTTCCGGCGTCGTTTGCCGCCTGCAGGCGCAGGAAATTGACCTTGGCCTGGCGCAGGAAGCCTTCCGCGTCGAATCCGGCGGGAATCGACGCGGCCTGGCCGGATGCGGCCGTGGAAGCCGGAGCCGACCCGGGCATCACGGGTTGAGGACGCGCGGTCGGCTCGCGGCCGACTCCGGCGTACTGCAGCGGCGAGCCCGAGGGTTGTCGTCCTCTGCCCTTCAGCATTCTGAACAGCAGAAAGGCGCCACCGATCAGCAGCGCGAGCAGCAGGAAGCTGGCGAACTCCTCGCCCAGCCCCAGGTGCGACATCAGCGCCGCCAGCCCCAGACCCGCCGCCAGCCCGGCGATCGGCCCCAGCCAGCGGCTCGCGCCGCCCGGCGCCGCCGCGGCAGGCTTGGCCGGTGCGGCCATGTTCTGGGCCGGCGGGGTGGGCGCGGCATCGCGCTTCATGACCTGGTCGCGCTGCATGCCGATGGATTTGCCGCCGCCCAGGCGCTTGGCCTCGGCATCGGCCATGACCAGGCCGAGACCGACGAATGCCGCGAACAGTCCGATCAACATCTTCCTCATCGACTTTATCTCCTCTAGTACTTGTAACCGCGGTGCAGGGCGACCACGCCGGCGCTCAGGTTGAAGAATTCGACGCGCGCCAGTCCCGCCAGTTCCATCATCTGCTTCAAGGTTTCCTGGTCGGGATGCACGCGGATCGACTCGGCGAGGTAGCGGTAGGAATCCGCGTCGCCGGCCACCCGACCGCCCAGCCAGGGCAGGACCTTGAAGGAATAGACGTCGTAGAACGGTGCCAGCGGCTTCCAGACCCGTGAGAATTCCAGCACCAGCAGGCGCCCGCCAGCGCGCAGCACCCGGGTCATCTCCGCCAGCGCCCGCTCCTTGTGGGTCATGTTACGCAGGCCGAAGGCCACCGTCACGCAGTCGAAGTGATCGGTGGGAAAGGGCAGCTTCTCAGCGTCGCACTGCACCGCGGGCAGCAGCGCGCCCGAGTCGGCCAGGCGATCGCGGCCGCGCTCGAGCATGGCGCGGTTGATGTCGCTCAGCCAGACCTCGCCGCCGGGCCCGACCCGGCGGGAGAAGGCCAGGGACAGGTCGCCGGTGCCCCCGGCCACGTCCAGCACCCGGTCGCCCGGGCGCACCCCCGACATCTGGATCGTGAACGCCTTCCAGAGCCGGTGCAGCCCGAGCGACATCAGGTCGTTCATCAGGTCGTAACGGTCGGCGACCGAGGAGAAAACACCCTCCACGCGCCGGGCCTTCTCCGCCTCCGGCACCTGCTCGTAGCCGAAATGGGTGGTCGGGTCGCTCATCGCAGCGCCGATGCCGCGTTCAGTGGTGACCGCAACCGCCGCCGCGCGGCGCGACCGGCTGCAGGCCGCCGATGCCGGGCTCCCGGCTCGCCCCGGCGGCTTCCATGCGTTCGATATAACCCGCCCAGAGTTCGTCGTGATGGGCGCCCAGGCCGTAGAGGTAGTCCCAGGAATAGATGCCGGTGTCGTGGCCGTCGGAGAAGGTGGGCTGAACGGCGTAGCTGCCGACCGGCTCTAGCCGGGTGATCTCCACGTTCTTCTTGCCGACCTGCAGGGTCTCCTGCCCGGGGCCGTGGCCGCGCACCTCGGCCGAGGGCGAAAAGACGCGCAGAAACTCGTAGCTCAGGTTGAACCTGCGGCCGTCGCTGAAGCTGATTTCCATCATGCGCGACTTCTGGTGGAGCTTGATTTCCGTGGGGATGGGCGTGTCCTTGTCCAGACCGGCCATTGGCTTCTCCTTGTCGGGGGTGGCGAAGTGTAACCCAGATCGGCCGGCCCCCGTCCGGGGCCGACTTGTCATCAAAATGTCACCGGAGCGCAATAAACTGCGGCCCAATCCATCCCTTCGACACGCCATGCCCGCAAACATTCTCATCGTCGAGGACGAACCCGCCATCCAGGAGCTGCTCGCCGCGAATCTGGTGCGCGCCGGCCATCACGTGCTTCGCGCCGGCGACGCCGAGTCGGCCCAGAAGCTGGTGCGCGACACGCTGCCGGACCTGATCCTGCTCGACTGGATGCTGCCCGGAATGTCCGGACTGGATTTCGCCCGCTGGCTGCGCGCCGGCGAGCGCACCCGCACCGTGCCGCTGATCATGCTCACCGCGCGCGGCCAGGAACTGGACAAGGTGGCCGGGCTGGAGGCGGGTGCGGACGACTACATCACCAAGCCGTTCTCGCCGCGCGAACTGGTGGCGCGCATCAAGGCCGTGCTGCGGCGGCGCACCCCCCAGGCGACCGAGGATGCGGTGCAGATCGGCGGACTGCGCCTGGATCCGGCGACCCACCGGGTCACGGCCGACGGCCAGGCCGTGACCCTCGGCCCGACCGAGTTCCGGCTCCTGCACTTCCTCATGACCCACCCGGAGCGGGTGCACAGCCGGACCCAGCTGCTCGACCAGGTCTGGGGCGACCACGTCTTCGTCGAGGAGCGCACCGTGGACGTGCATATCCGGCGCCTGCGCTCGGCCCTGGAATCCAGCGGCCACGACAGCCTCGTCCAGACGGTGCGCGGCAGCGGCTACCGCCTTTCCGCCGAGCAGCCGGCCGGGGTGGCCGCTGTGCGATAATTGCCCATCGTCCTCCGGTCGCACACTCCCTCTTGGCCCGCTTCTGGATCCGCGCCGCCCTGGCGGTGGCGGCATTGGCTGCGCTGGCGCTCGCCGCCGCCGCGGCAGCCGGCGCGAGCTGGGGTTGGGCGCTGTTCAGCGGCGGACTGCTGGCGATCGGCGCCCACCATCTGCGCCATCTCGTCCGGCTGATCCGCTGGGCGCGAGCCCCGATCGGCACGGCGGTGCCCCCGGCTTCGGGAATCTGGAGCTGGGCGTTTGCCGCGCTGAGCCGCCGCTCCCGGACCGCCATGGAGGCGCGCCAGCAGCTCACCGAGAACCTGGAGCGCTTCCTCGACGCGGCCCAGGCCATGCCGGACGGCGTGATCATACTCAGCCGGCAGAACGCGGTCGAATGGCTGAATGCCGCCGCCGAGAGCCAGTTCGGCCTGGACGCCGAGCGCGATCTCGGCAGTCCGCTCACCAACATGGTCCGGCAGCCCGAATTCGTCGCCTACCTCGAAGCCGCGGATTTCCGCGAGCCGCTGGCGATACGGGCGGTGCGCGGCGAGCCGCGCACCTACTCGGTGCACCTGATTCCGTTCGGCGAGGGCCGCAAGCTGGTCGTCTCCCGCGACATCTCCCACCTGGAACGGCTCGAAACGATGCGCCGCGATTTCGTGGCGAACGTCTCCCACGAGCTGAAGACGCCGCTCACGGTGGTCCGCGGCTTCGTCGAAACGGTGCTCGACGGGCTGCGCGACATGGAACCGGCCGAGGCGGAGCATTATCTGACTCTGGCGGAGGAGCAGGCGGCCCGGATGCAGCGCCTGGTCGACGACCTGCTGACCCTGTCGGAACTCGAGACCGGGAGTCCACCGCCGCTGGACGAGCGGGTCGATGTGCAGGCACTGATCGCCGAGTTGTCCACCGAGGCCGAGGCCCTCTCGGCGGGACGGCACACCCTGCAGGTGCTGCCGGACGGACCGGCCACGCTGATCGGCAGCGCCCGGGAAATCCGCAGCGCCTTCGCCAACCTGGTGAGCAACGCGATCCGTTACACCCCCGAGGGCGGAACCGTGACGCTGGGCTGGTCGGCGACGCCGGACGGCGGCGGAGCCTTCGCGGTGGCGGACACCGGGATCGGCATCGAGGCCCGCCACATTCCCCGCCTGACCGAGCGCTTCTACCGGGTAGACCGGGGACGCTCACGCGAGTCGGGAGGCACCGGGCTGGGCCTGGCGATCGTCAAGCACGTGCTCTCGCGCCATCAGGCCGTCCTCGACATCGTCAGCGAGCCGGGCAGGGGCAGCCGATTCACCGCCCGCTTCCCGCCAAGGCGGCTGCGTGCTTCCCAGACGTCCGTACAGCGGAGCGCTAGCGCAGGACCGAGTAGCTGACGCGGTCGAAATTGCCGCCGTAGTGGCGCAGCCGCAGCAGCTTCGCCTCGAAGGGCCGTTCCGCCTCCACGTCGACCACGCGACCGGGCTGGAACCAGCCCTTGGGGAGAACCAGACAGGCCGGCTCGTCCAGGGCCGGCATCGGCGGCAGCAGAAAGGCGCGGGAGAAACCACCGGAGGGCGACGCGCTCGGGCCGGTCAGCCGGGCCGCCACCGCCTGCGGCGCGCCGGGAAGCACGTGAATGCCAGCCATCAGGGCCCCGGCGCGCGCGTACATGAGCCAGCTCACCCGGCACAGCAGCAAGGGGCCTTCCTCGCCGGCGCGCAGGCCGAGCAACTGGCCGTGCTCGATGCGCACGCCGGTTCCGAAGCGCAGCAGCCTGAAACCGTCGGCCGACTCGTCGGCGACCGCCCAGGTTTCCACCGTGTAGCCGACCTGCGCCACCCGTACCTGCAGCGCCTGGGTCGGGTCAACCTGGAAGCGGAAGGTGGCAATCGCCTCGAACTCGCCGCGCGAGTAGTAGCGGGCGCGCTCCGGCTGCACGAACTCGCGGCCCGACAGGTAAAAATGGACGGACTCGAAGCCGTAGCACAGCCGCACCGTCCCGGCTCCCTTGCGCCGCAGGAAGCGGCGCGCTTTGGCCGCCACGCACCAGGGGCCGAACAGCGCGTTCAGCATCCGCGACGCGGCCTGCGCCGTGCAGTCCTCGCCGAGGCCGAGTTCGGCGGGCGCGACCCCTTTCTTCATCTGCCGCCGCACCTCGTGGATCTCCGCCGCGAGCCTCGCGACCTCCAGACGCCTCAGGCCGCGGTTCGTCCCTGCCACGCCGAGCGGGATCGCGCCGCGATCCCGGGAAGGTTCGACCACATAGGTCCGGCCGGCCGTGGTTTCGTCGGGCGGCAGCAGTTCCGCATAGGGCGCGAACCGCCGGCTCCAGCGGGTCAGCCACTCGAATTCCCGCGGGCTGCGGGCGTAGGGGTCGCCCAGATCGGTCAGCAGGACTTCGACATAGGCCTGAGCGCAGCTCTGCCGGCGGCGCTCCTCGTCCTGCGGTTCGCTGACTTCGACCTCGGAGATGCCCCATTCCTCGGCCTTGCCGAACCAGGCGTGAAGTTCGCTCCACAGCCCCGGGTCGATCTCGCGCCGCGCGCGGAAATACTCCCGGATCGCCCGGCCGCCGTAATGCACGCTGCGCTGGCAGATCAGCGCCAGGAAGCCCTGAACCTCCGGATCGTTTGCCCCGAGTTCGGCCACGTGCATGTAGGCGTGCGCCGTCTGCCGCCACAACGCCACCACCCGATGCAGGCTGGCATCCTCCGGGCTGTAGGGCGGCAGAGCCGTCTCGGCATAGCGCCCCGCGATTTCTTCCTGCGCGAAGCCGAGGGCGGTGCGGGCCGCTTCGAGCACGCGCAGGTAGTCGGTCGGCGCCGGCGGGGTCGCCCTCAGACCGGCCAGCAGGGCGGCAAGCGCGTCGTAGACCACCGCGACCCGCGTCAGCGGCAGCCCGGCAATCGAAGCCAGGCACTGCTCCGGATCGGCGTAGTCGATCCGCGGACCGGCGTCGTTCATGGGGACTCGTACTCGGCCCGCTCGAAATCGGCGCCGTAGTCCATGACCTTCTTCAGCTTGACCGATCGCACCCGGTCGTCGAACAGTTCGACGATGCGCTCGGCCCTGAACGTCCCCGCGGGGCAGATGAGCGTCGGCGGAATCTGCAGGCTCCCGATCGCCGGCAGAAGGAATCCCGGCCGGCAGGGCTCGGAAGAACCGCCCAGCCCGGCGGTGCGCAGCGCGATCGGCTGGGGGACTCCGGGCACCAGCCGGATGCCGACCTGAACCTCGCCGCTCCGGGTCAGCATCGCCCAGCGCACGACGGCGAGCAGGAAGCGGTCGGCCGACGGAGGCCGCAGTCCGAGCAGTTGTCCCGGCGCCAGCCGCCTGCCCTCCAGATTCGCCGGGCGGGCCAGCCGCATGCCGGAACGGCTCTGGTCGGCGATCCGCCAATCTTCCACGGACACCGCGTACTGCCGCGCCGACTCGTCCTCGAAGCGGGTCGCCACCTGGCCGAACAGCGCGATTTCGTCGCGCTGCCGTTTCGACAGTTCGCTGACTTCGTTCGGCTGCTTGAACGGTTTGCCCGCCACGCAGTAATAGACCGCTTCAAGGCCGGAGACCAGCCGGCAGGAGCCGGTTCCGGTTTCCCTTGCCTCGGAGCGGGCGATGGCGCCCTTGCAGCAGCGCTCGTACACGTAGCGCACCAGATCCGCGCAGGCCGGCTGCGGGCAGTCCTCGCCGAGCCCCAGGGAGGCCGGCGCGGCGCCTTTCTGCAGCGAGGCGATGCGCTTCTTGAGGCTGTGGGCCAGGCCGTCCAGGCCGAGCCAGCGGTTGTTGCCTTCGGGGTCCGGAACCTGGCGTCCGGGCCGCTCGCCCGCGATGTCCACCGCGAGCGGCGGCATCTTGAATTCGGTCGGCGGCGCGGCGTCGACGGCAACCTTGGCGCACCAGCGCAGCAGCCAGCGTCGCACCAGGTTGAGCTGCCGCTGGGTCAGCTCGTAGGGGCTCGCGGCATGGAGCAGCAGGATGCAGGCATACCAGGTCCGCACGCTGGTCGTGCGCGGCTCGAGCAGCAGGTCCCGCACTTCCTGGGAGGCCACACCGAGCTGTTCGGCCGCGGAGTAGATCGTGTGCAGCCGCCGCCAGAAAGGCGGCCCGGTCTCGTGGGCGGCGCGATAGAGATCGAACTGCTCGCCGCCCAGCGCCCACAAGGCGCGCTGAACGACCAGCGCCGCCTGCGGCGCCAGCTCCGCATCGCCGTCCAGGCAGGCCTCCAGGCAGTGCTGGTAGCCGATGCACAGTTCCTGCCAGAGCTGGCCGTTGGCGCGCAGCGCGTCGTCTTCGGCGGGGGCCAGCGGCAACGGCCTGGCGGTGAATTTGCGTGCGCATTCGGTCTGCACGAAGGCGGCCGATTCGCGCAGCAGTTCCAGGATGCCCAGCCGCTCGGCGCTGCGCAGCACGTAGCGGTTCAACAGGCTGAGCTGGACCGACAGCCGCGTCTGGGCGAGCGCGGGGTTGGCCATCGGCAGGCTGTGCAGCCATTCCCGGCAGGCGGAGCTGGTGAGAAAGGCGGGCGCCTCCCCCTGGCCCAGGACCGGTAGCCCGAAGGTGCCCATCATCCCGCTGTCCCGCCCTGCTCTTCGGCCAGGGCCTGGACGATGGCATCGTGCAGCCGCCGGGTTTCCACCCGCGGCCGCGACGGCGAGGACGGGCGGCCGGCCTTGGCCCAGATCGGCTGGGGAAAATGCCGGTCGTCGGCGAACCGAGGGATAACATGCCAATGCAGGTGCGGCACCAGATTGCCCAGGCTCGCCAGGTTGACCTTGTCCGGCCGCCAGAGCATGCGCAAGGCGGCCTCGACGGCGAACACCACCGCCAGCAGGTGGCGGCGGTCGCTGGCCGGAAGGTCGGTCATCTCCGCCACGTGGCGGCAC
Source organism: Rhodocyclaceae bacterium (assembly GCA_035562535.1). Lineage (GTDB taxonomy): Bacteria > Pseudomonadota > Gammaproteobacteria > Burkholderiales > Rhodocyclaceae > DATMWM01. Next base: position 8,122 of record DATMWM010000288.1, read on the forward strand.
CAGATCACGCGGCAGAAACCGGGATAGTCAGGATCGGCGACTCGTACCACCCGGCACAGCGGATCCTGCCAGACGACCTCGCCGCCCGGAGACTCGCAAAGCTCGCACTGCGCTGCCTGCTCGACCATGATGTTATTGCTTCGTTTCCGGCAGTCGCCCCCGGCCTGCCGCCGGAAGCCCCCTCGTCCGGGAGGATACCGCAATGCGGCGACCGGGGCATCCGGACTTATCGGCGCCCGTCGGCGGGCATTGAGCCGGCGCGGCCGGCCGCTCAGCCGCCGACCAGATGGAGCGCGATCTCGCGTCGATGGGAATGCGTGCGGTGCTCGTACAGGTAGATGCCCTGCCAGGTGCCGAGCGCCAGCCGCCCACCGACCAGCGGAATGGACAGCTGGGTCTGGGTGAGCGCTGCGCGGACGTGCGCCGGCATGTCGTCCGGCCCCTCCTGGTCGTGCTCGAACAGCGGGTCGCCGTCGCGCACCAGGCGCGCGAAGAAGCGCTCCAGGTCGCGCTGGACCGCCGGATCGGCGTTTTCCTGGATCACCAGGCTGGCCGAGGTATGACGCACGAAGACCGTGAGCAGGCCGGTCTGCATGCCGCTTTCGGCGACCCAGCCGGCGACCCGCGCGGTGACGTCGGTCAGCCCGCGCCCGCGGGTTCCGAAGGCGAGCACGGTCGCGGCCTGGCGCAGCGCCGCGTGCCCGCTCAAAGCAGCACCCGCTCGATGCCGCCGGCATTGGCGGCGGCGACGTACTTCTCCATCCAGTCGGGGCCGAGCAGCCGGCGGGCCAGTTCGACGACGACGTATTCCGCCTCGGCGCCGGTGTCCGGCTCGTAGCGCGACAGGCCCTGCAGGCAGGAGGGGCAGGTGGTCAGCACCTTGAGCTCGCCGGCGAAGCCGTCGCCGCGCAGCCGCGCCGCGTGCCTGCGCATCTCCTCCTCCTTGCGGAAACGCACCTGGGTGGACACGTCGGGCCGAGTCGCGGCCAGCGTGCCGGACTCGCCGCAACAGCGGTCGTTGACCGCCACGTCCTGGCCGGTCAAACCGCGCACCACCTGGATCGGCTGCCGGGTCTTGATCGGCGTGTGGCAGGGGTCGTGGTACATGTAGCGCACGCCCTCCACGCCTTCCAGCCGGACGCCCTTCTCCAGCAGGTATTCGTGGATGTCGAGCAGCCGGCAGCCCGGAAAGATCAGGTCGAACTCGTACTTGAGCAGCTGGTCCATGCAGGTGCCGCAGGACACGATGACCGTCTTGATATCCAGGTAGTTGAGCGTGTTCGCCACCCGGTGGAAGAGCACCCGGTTCTGGGTGGTGATCTGCGTGCCCTTCTCCTCGTCGCCCGAGGAGGTCTGCGGATAGCCGCAACACAGGTAGCCGGGCGGCAGCACGCACTGGCTGCCGACGTGGTAGAGCAGCGCCTGGGTGGCCAGGCCGACCTGCGAGAACAGCCGCTCCGAGCCGCAGCCCGGGAAGTAGAACACCGCCTCGGCGTCCTCGCTCATCCGCGCCGGGTCGCGGATCACCGGCACCAGCTTCTCGTCCTCGATGTCCAGCAGCGCCCGCGCGGTGCGGCTGGGCAGCCTGGCCGGCATCGGCTTGTTGATGAAATGGATCAACTGGGCCTTGAGCGGCGGCCGGCCCAGCGTGGCCGGAGGGCGGCGCAGCTGCTCGCGCGCCAGCCCGAGCGCCTGCCCGACCCGCCAGCCCAGCCGCTGCGCCTTGTAGCCCCATTCGAGCAGGCCCTTGCGGATCAGCTTGATCCGGGCGGGATCGGTGGCGTTCAGGAAGGCCATGGCCGCGGCGCTGCCCGGGTTGAACTTCTTCTTTCCCTGGCGGCGCAGGAAGTTGCGCATGGCTACCGACACGTCGCCGAAGTCGATATCCACCGGACAGGGGCTGACGCACTTGTGGCAGACCGTGCAGTGGTCGGCCACGTCGCCGAACTCGTCGAAATGCTGCAGTGACACGCCGCGGCGGGTCTGCTCCTCGTAGAGGAAGGCTTCGATCAGCAGCGAGGCGCCGAGCACCTTGTTGCGCGGCGAGTAGAGCAGGTTGGCGCGCGGCACGTGGGTCGAGCAGACCGGCTTGCACTTGCCGCAGCGCAGGCAGCTCTTGATCATGTCCGAGATGCCGCCTATCTCCGACTGTTCCAGGATCAGCGATTCGGCGCCGAGCAGGTTGAACGAGGGCGTGTAGGCATTGCGCAGGTCCGCGCCCGGCAGCAGCTTGCCGCGGTTGAAGCGGCCTTCCGGGTCGATGCGCTGCTTGTAGGAGACGAAGGGCGCCAGCTCCTCGGCCTGCAGGAACTCCAGCTTGGTGATGCCGATGCCATGCTCGCCGGAGATCACCCCGCCCAGCCCGCGCGCCAGCGCCATGATCCGCCGCACCGCCGCGTTCGCCGCCTGCAGCATGGCGTAGTCGTCGGAATTGACCGGGATGTTGGTATGCACGTTGCCGTCGCCGGCGTGCATGTGCAGCGCAACGAATACCCGCGAGCGCAGCACCTGGGCGTGGATCGCCTCGATGCGCTCGTGGATGTGCCGGTAGGCCACGCCGTCGAAGATCGAGGCGAGCGGATCGCGCAGCTCGGTCTTCCAGGAGATGCGCCGGGTGCGCGCCTGCACGACGTGGAACACGGTCGCATCCGGCTGCGCCTGCAGCATCGCGCCGAGCGCCGCGGCGAGATCGGGGTCGGGGAAGTCGTGGCCGGCCGCCGAGGGCAGCAGTTCGGCGAGCGGCGTGTCCAGGTGCTCCAGGATCCAGCGCCAGCGCCGCCGCACCTCCGCGACCAGTTCCCGGGCGTAGTCGGCCTTGTCGCCGATGATCTCGGCCTTGGGCACCGACACGTCGTTCAGGTAGACCGGCAGCTCGCCGCCGAGGAAATCCGCCAGGGCCTCGCACAGCCGCAGCTTGTTGGCGATCGACAGCTCGATGTTGATCCGCTCGATGCCGTCGCAGTAGTCGCCCATGCGCGCCAGCGGAATCACCACGTCCTCGTTGATCTTGAAGGCGTTGGTGTGCTTGGCGATGGCCGCGGTGCGGGCGCGGTCCAGCCAGAAACGCTTGCGCGCCTCGGGCGATACGGCGATGAAGCCTTCGCCGCCGCGCAGATTGGCCCGGCGCACCACCTGCGAGGCGGCCTCCATGACCGCGGTCTCGTCGTCGCCGACGATGTCGGCGAGCAGCACCATCTTCGGCCTGCCGTGCCGCTTCGCCTTGGTGGCGTAGCCGACCGCGCGCACGTAGCGCTCGTCCAGGTGCTCCAGGCCGGCCAGCATCGCCCCGCCGGGCTGCGCGTCCAGGTAGTCCTTGATCTCGACGATCGAGGGCACCGCCTCGCGCACCTGTCCGAAGAATTCCAGGCAGACGGTGCGGGTGTGCGCCGGCATGCGGTGCAGGACGAAGCGCGCCGAGGTGATCAGCCCGTCGCAGCCTTCCTTCTGTATGCCGGGCAGGCCGGCGAGGAACTTGTCGGTCACGTCCTTGCCCAGGCCGGGCCGGCGGAAGCGCTGGCCCTCGATCTCCAGGACCTCCTCGGAGAGCAGCCGGCCCGAGGACGAATCGGTGCGGCGCAGCCGGAAGCGCGCGGCGGGGAGCGTGTGGATCTTGCCCAGGTTGTGGCCGAGCCGCTCCACCTCCAGCCAGTTGCCGTCGGGGGCGACCATTTTCCAGGAGGCCAGGTTGTCCAGCGCCGTGCCCCAGATCACCGCCTTCTTGCCGCCGGCGTTCATCGCCACGTTGCCGCCGATGCAGGAGGCATCGGCCGAGGTTGGGTCCACGGCGAAGGCGTAGCCCGCCTCGTCGGCCGCCTCCATGACCCGCCGGGTCACCACGCCCGCGCCGCAATGGATCGTCGGCACCGGCTTGTCCACGCCGGGCAATGCGGTCAGCTCCACAGGGCCGAGCCGGTCCAGCTTCTCGGTGTTGATCACCGCGCACTGCCGCGTCAAGGGCACCGCACCGCCGGTGTAGCCGGTGCCGCCGCCGCGCGGGATCACCGTGAGGCCGAGTTCGAAGCAGGCCTTGACGATGGCCGGCATCTCGTCCTCGCGGTCCGGGCAGATCACCACGAAGGGATACTCGACCCGCCAGTCGGTGGCGTCGGTGACGTGGGAGACCCGGGACAGCCCGTCGAAGCAGACGTTGTCGCGCCGGGTGACCCTGGAGAGCGCCTTCTGCGCACGCCGGCGCAGCTCGGCGGTCGCGGCGAAGCGCGCGGCGAACGCATCCACCGCCTGGTGCGCCGCCGCCACCAGCCGGGCGACCTTCTCGCTGCGCGCGGCATGCGCCGGATCGGCCGGTCTGGGCTTGGCTGCCTCGTCGTAGGCGCGGCGGCGCTTCTCGACCTCGTGCAGCCTGTGGCGCAGGGCGCCGACCAGGGCCTCGCGCCGCTTCGGGTTGTCGAGCAGGTCGTCTTCCAGATAGGGATTGCGCTCGACCACCCAGACGTCGCCGAGCACTTCGTAGAGCATGCGCGCCGAGCGTCCGGTGACGCGCTCCGCGCGCAGCCCGTCGAGCAGCCGCCACATCTCCTCGCCGAGCAGGCGGATGACGATCTCGCGGTCGGAGAACGAGGTGTAGTTGTACGGGATCTCGCGCAGCCGCGCGCCGGCCTGCGCGTGATCGAGAAACTCGGGGGAGACCTGCATGGTTGTGGTCCCGCACGGCGGAAAGCGGGGATTGTAGGGTAATGCGCTGCAACATGCGGCCGGAACAAGACCCTGCGCCTGCAGGGGTTTCCGGCCGCGCCAGGCGGCCCGGTTTCGGCCACCGGCGCGCGGCCGCGCGATCCGGGGAAAAAGTGTTGCTATTGCGCACTATTGCCTCTATTCAACTTGAATCCGTTTGGCGACAATTGCTCACCGATGCGAGTTCGATGCAGTTCCGCCGAAGGGTCCCCAGTGCATACCGAAAATGATCGTCCCTCCTCCTCGGGGTGGCGTGCGGTGAGCCCGACGGCGGCGATCACGGCGGTGCTGGTCCTGGGCACGATCGGCTTCCTCGCGGCGGACGAGATGAAGAGCTCACGGATCCAGGCCCGCCACTTTTCGGAGCTCGCCAGGGATCTCACCTACCGCGTGGACGATGGTCCGAGCGATGCCATCCGCTTTCCGGCCAGCGGACCGTTCGACGAGCGGCTGGGCTACAGCAGAATCCCGGGCATCGTCCGGCGCCTGGAGGCCCGGGATTTCGCAGTGCGGGCGCAGGCGCGGCTGTCTCCGGCGCTGCTGGACCTGAGCGAACAGGGCTACTTTCCTCCCTACCACGAGAAGACCCAGGCCGGACTCGAGCTGCTGGACTGCAAGGGCGAACCGCTATTCATGGCGCGCCATCCGGAGCGCGTCTACCAGCGTTTCGAGGCGACGCCGCCGCTGGTGGTCGACACGCTGCTGTTCATCGAGAACAGGGAGCTGCTGGACGCCCATAACCCGACGCGCAACCCGGCGGTCGAATGGAGCCGGCTGGCCAAGGCGATGATGAGCCAGGCGATCAAGCTGGTCGATTCGGATTACGACGTTCCAGGCGGCAGCACGCTGGCCACGCAGATCGAGAAGTTCCGCCACTCGCCCGAGGGCCTCACGGCCACGCCGGCCGAGAAGCTGCGCCAGATGGTTTCGGCCTCGCTGCGGGCGTACCGCGAGGGCGAGGAGACCCTGGCGGCCCGCCGGCAGATCGTCGTGGACTACCTGAATACCGTCCCCCTGTCGGCCCTGGCCGGATACGGCGAGGTAAACGGCCTCGGCGACGGCTTGTGGGTCTGGTTCGGCGCGGACTTCGACGAGGTCAATCGGCTGCTCCGGCTGAACGGGGCCAAGGATGCGGAACTGGCCGCACAGGGGACGGCGTTCCGCCAGGTGCTGTCGCTGATGATTGCCCACCGCCGCCCTTCGTTCTACCTGACGAGCGGGCGCGAGCAACTCTCGGCCCTCACCGACAGGCATCTGCGGCTGCTGGCTTCCAGTGGGCTGATCTCGGCCAAACTGCGGGACGCCGCGCTGGCTGCGCCGCTGCATTACCGCGACCCGCAGTCCGCCTCCGCGCTCGCGGCGGCCGACGCGAACAAGACCGCCAGCGTGGTGCGCGGGCGGCTCTCGGGCATGCTCGATCTGCCGCTCTACGAACTCGACCGGCTCGACCTGACCGGACGGACGACCCTGGACCGCGACATGCAGGAAGCGGTTACCGCCGCCCTGCACCAGCTCACCGATCCGAAGTACGCCAAGGCCGCCGGGCTGGTCGGCGAACGCCTGCTGGCCGAGGGCGACCCGACCAAGGTGAGCTACAGTCTGACCCTGGTCGAGCGCGGCAGCGACGCGAACCGGGTGCGGGTGCAGACCGACAACCTGGACCAGCCGCTGGACATCAACGAAGGCACCAAGCTGGAGCTCGGCTCCACCGCCAAGCTGCGCACGCTGGCTTCCTACCTGGACATCGTCGCGCAGCTGCATGCGCGCCACGCCGAGGCGAGCGTCGCGGAACTGCGCAAGCTGCAGGTCGACCGGCGCGACAACCTGAGCCGCTGGGCGGTGGATTACCTGATCGGGACCAAGGACCGCAGCCTCGCCGCCATGCTGGAAGCGGCGATGCAGCGCCGCTATTCGGCCAGCCCCGGCGAGAGCTTCTTCACCGGCGGGGGCGTGCATACTTTCGACAACTTCAAGCGCGAGGACGACTACGGCGTTCCGACCGTCTACGAGGCGCTGCGCAACTCGGTCAACCTGGCGTTCATCCGCATGATGCGGGACATCGTCCGGTTCTACATGTACCAGCAGGGCTCGACCGCCCGGGTGCTGGACGACCCGGAGCTGCGGGCCGCCTATCTGGCGCGGTTCGCCGACAAGGAAGGCCGCGTGTTCGTCCAGCGCTACTTCCGGCGCTACCACGGCAAGTCGGCCGACGAGGCGATGGATACCCTGCTCGGCGGCATACGGCTGACCGCCGAGCGCCTGGCGGTGGTCTATCGCTCGCTCGAACCCGAGGGCAGCTTCGAGGATTTCGCCGCCTTCGTCACCGAAAACCTCAGCGAGCGGCCCGGCACCGCCGAGCCGGGCGAGAAGCGGCTCAAGGAACTCTACGAGCGCCACGCGCCGGGACGCTTCTCGCTCGGCGACCGCGGCTACATCGCGCGCATCCACCCGCTCGAACTGTGGCTGGTCGGCTACCTGCGCAAGCATCCGGACGCGACCCTGACCCAGGTACAGCAGGCCAGCGCCGCCGAGCGCCAGGACGTGTATGCCTGGCTGTTCAAGACGCGCCACCGCGGCGCCCAGGACCTGCGCATCCAGACCCTGCTCGAGATCGAGGCCTTCGGCGAGATCCACCGGCACTGGAAGCGGCTCGGCTATCCCTTCGAGCACCTCGTGCCTTCCTATGCCACTGCCATCGGCAGTTCCGGCGACCGCCCGGCGGCGCTGGCCGAGCTGATGGGCATCGTCGTGAATGGCGGGATGCGTCTGCCGATGCTGCGCATCGACGAGCTGCACTTCGCCGCCGGCACTCCCTACGAGACCGTCTTCCAGCGCGCGGACGAACCCGGCGAGCGGGTCATGGAAGCGGAGGTCGCCGCGACGCTGCGCCGCGCGTTGCGCGAGGTGGTGGACGCCGGGACCGCGCGCCGGGTGCATGGCGCCTTCGATCTGCCGGACGGCACCAAGGTCGAGATCGGCGGCAAGACCGGCACCGGCGACAACCGGATCGAGGCCTACGGGCCGAAAGGCAGGCTGGTCGGATCACGGGCGGTCAACCGGACCGCGACCTTCGTCTTCTACATCGGCGAACGCTACTTCGGCACCCTGACCGCCTTCGTCGCCGGCCCGGAGGCGGACCGGTACAGCTTCACCAGCGCCCTGCCGGCGCAGATCCTCAAGGCACTCGCGCCGCAGCTTGCAGGTTTCGTCGACCCGAACCGCACCGCGCGCTGCGCCCCCCCGGGCAAGTCCCTGATCGCCCAGGTTCCCAAGCAGCCCGAGGCAGCGCAGCGCTGAATCAGCGCTGCGCGCGGCTCGCCAGGATGCTGACCGGGCCGCCGGAGTTGCTCCCGCCTTCTGTTTCCAGCACGAGCCGCAGCGTCCCGTCGGTTTCCAGCGTGCCGCGATAGCGGTGGGTGAGCGCGCGCACCGGCTCGCCCGAGGCCTTTTCCTCGGATTTCGTGACGAATTCGATTCGATCCCCGGTGGCCGAGCCCTGGACGATCGTCCGCTCCAGGCCGACGAAACCGGCGCTGCCGCTCACCCGGCCGGCCTGCACCGAAAGCCGGAAGGTTTCGTCGTGCGCGATGCCCCAGGGATAGGCGACGTGCGCCCGCCAGGTGCCTGCGAACCGGGCGTCGGGTTCCTGGAGAGCCTGGGGCGCCACTGCGGGCGGCGCGTGCCAGAACCAGAAGCCCGCGCCTGCGGCGGCGAGTACGCCGGCGATTCCGCCGAATCGCCGGACGGCACGCCCGCGTGCGGTCCCGGCGGGTGCCGCGGCAGAGGAGGCCGCGTTCTCCTCCTCGATCAGCGCCATCAGCGCGGCCATGTCCTGCTCGAAACGCGCATCGCCGATCTCCAGGGCGTTCAGGCGCGCGAGCGGCGCCAGATCCGGCGGAAGCCGGGCCTCCGCCGGCATGGCGGCGCGCCCGACCAGCAGCGGGACCACCCGCATGCCGGAGTTCAGCGCATGCGCGATCTCCTGCCTGACGTAGTCCCCCGGATCGTCGAGCCGGCGCCCGCCGTCCGGTCCGGCCGCGTCCAGCCAGGCCGGACCGATCACCGCCAGCAGCACGCGCGCCTGGTCCAGGGTGCGCGCGATCGCGCGGGTGAAGTCCGTGCCGGGGGCGATGTCGTCCACGTCCATGAACACGGCATCCTGGCCGAAGCGGCCGGACAGGCGGTCGCAGATCCGTCCGGCGTAGGGGGCGCTGTCCTGGCGCCGGTAGCAGATGAAGATGCCGGTCATCGCGCCCGCCCGGTCATTGCAGCATGAAGGTTTCGTACTCGAGCCGCCACAGGCGCCGGTCGAGCACGTATAGCCCGGCGGCAAGCGCCAGCAGCACCGCCAGCGCGTAGCCGTAGCCGTAGTAGGGCGCGCCCAGCCGCAGGGTGATCGCCGTGAACGCCAGGTTGAACACCAGGAACGCGGCGCAGATCCAGACGATGATGCGGCGCTGGTCGAGGTAGAAGAAGACGTTGAGCAGGGCCAGCAGGATCACCTGCAGGCTCGCGCCCACCGTCTGGATGTGCATCAGCGGCAGGTACAGCTCGGAGATGCCCAGGGCGCGCAGCAGCGTCGGGCCGGCCACCAGGGTCACCAGCACCGCCAGGGTCTGGATCTTGGCGATCTCGGCCAGCCCCTGGCGGATGGCGTGGGTCATCTCGTTGCGCATGCCCTCGATGTATTCGAGGGAACCGCCCGAGCGCACCGCGTCGTAGAAGCGCTCGTAGTACTCGGCGAAGTCGGTCTCGATGCGCACCAGGAACACCGCCATGCCCGGGATCACCGACAGATAGGCCATGAACACCGGCAGGTCGTAGATCACCGAGGCGCGCAGCGGTCCGATGACCGGCTCGGAGGTATCGGAGAAATACCAGAACATGAACTTGTCGGCCCAGATGCCCAGGTTGTAGAGCAGGCCGATCAGCATCAGGCTCGGGTAGATGAGCTGCCTGCGGGCGAACTCGAAGGAGATCGAGCGCGGCGGCCGGTAGTGGTAGAAGGTCAGGCCCCACATGCCGACGAAAAGCACGAAATGCCCGAGCACGAACCCGGCCAGCAGGCCCTCCAGGCCGAAGCCGCGCAGGGCCAGCGCCGCCCCGATCACCACGCCGTAGCCGACCGCGTAAAGCATCACGATCGCCTTGTACTGCTTCAGCCCGGACAGGAAGATGGTGGCGATCCACACGCCGCAGAGCAGGACGAAACCGGCCAGCATGAGCAGCCGGTAGACCACCGACAGGCCGGAGAACGGCCCGAAGGCGAGCGCCAGGCCGAGCAGGCCGCCGGCCAGGAACACCGCCATGAGCAGGCCGTTCAGATTGGACAGCACCAGCTCGCTGCGCTTCTCGAACAGGCGATCGGAGATGAAGCGGGTAAAGGCGAGCTGCGCCGGTCCGGTGAAGATCAGGCTGCAGGCGATCAGGTAGGTCACCGAGACCTGGAACTGGGTCACCAGGAAGGCCGGCACCACCACCGATACGCTGAGCAGGCCGATCACCAGGATGCCGACGATGGACAGCACCCACGGCCCGGAGCCGATCACGCCGGCATAGGCGTAGGCCTGGACCAGGCCGAGCAGGCTGTCCTTGCGCAGCAGCTTGCGCAGCTCGAAGCCTATGCCCGCCACGCGTCCCCCGATCCCTGCGCCGCGGCACCGAGCGCCCCGGCATAGACCTCGCGGTAGCGGTCGAACATCAGCGTGTCGGTGTAGTAGCGCTCCACCCGGGCGATGCCGGCGGCCTGGGCGCCGCGCCAGGCCGCCCGGTCGCCGAGCAGTTCCAGGGCCGCCTCGGCGAGCTGTTGCGGATCGGCGATGCGCACCACGCGTCCGGCCGTGCCGAGCGCCCGGTCCTCGCCGTCCAGCCCCTCGACCAGCTGCCGGCAGGAGCCCACGTCGGTGCTCACCGTCGGCACGCCTGCGGCATAGCCCTCCAGGATCACCAGCGGCAGCGCCTCGCTGATCGAGGACAGCACCACCAGCCCGATCCTGGGCATCAGCTCGTGGATCTTCTGGAAGCCGAGGAAGCGGACCCGCTCGGCCAGGCCCAGGCTCTCGGTCAGGTTGCGGCACTCCTCCGCATAGGCCGGATCCTCCTCGGCAGGGCCGGCGATCCAGCCCTCGGCGCCGGGCAGGCGGTCGGCCACGATGCGCATCGCGCGGATGAAGGTCTTCACGTCCTTGATCGGCACCACCCGGCCGATCAGGCACAGGACCGGCGGCGGGTTGTCGGCGGGCCGCTGGGCGCGCAGCGCCGCCAGCCGCGGCAGGTCGATGCCGTTCGGTATGCTGCGGGTACGCGCGGGCGGCGCGCCGTCGGCGATCTGGCGCTGCCGGTTCGCCTCGTAGAGCGCGATGATCGGATCGGCCGCGTCGTAGCACAGCCGGCCCAGCCATTCGAAGAAGCGGATCCACATCTGGCGGAAATAGGACAGCTCCGCCGGGTCCTTCTGGAACACGTTGCGGTTGTCGCGGATCCACTCGCTCTGGTAGAGATCGATCTTGCGTTCCTTGGTGTAGATGCCGTGCTCGGTCAGGATCAGCGGCAGCCCGCGGCTGACGCGCAGCAGCGCGCCGAGGAAGCCCGCGTAGCCGGTGGACACCGTGTGGAAGCAGCGCACCGGAATCAGGCGGTGGGCGATGCCGGCCAGCTGCCAGAGCGGCCGGTGCATGATGCGTATCGTCCAGAAGTAGTCGACGAAGGACGGATCCGAGCAGTACTTGCGGTAGCGCTCGGTGATCACCCGCCAGGCCTGTCCGCTGTGGAGGAAATCCGGCAGCGTGAGCGGGCCGCCGGGCATGAGATCCCGCGCCACTTCGTGGAAGGCCGACATCCCGGCCGGGCCGGTGTCCGCGCCCGCGCGGAACAGGTCGTGCAGCGCGTCGACCCGGGCGAAGGCTTCGGCGTCGCCGTCCAGCGCCGGCACGTCCTCCCGTGCCCCGCCCCAGAAGTCGTGCAGGTAGTGGGTTTCCAGATGGACCACGTTTTCCGGCAGCGCATACTTCGCCGGCCCGTAGTCGCCCGGCCGGCTGCCGAGGAAGACCAGGGCGAAGCGGTACTCGGGAAAGGCGCGGATGATCTGGTTGACCCAGCTCGACACCCCGCCCGCCACGTAGGGAAAGGTGCCCTCGAGCAGCAGCGCGATGTCGGCCGACTCGGCCCGCGGGTGGCTCACGTGCGCGTCCAGTACTGGATCACCGGCTGCAGCCGCGGCATGCCCGGCCAGTCGCGCAGCACCGCGAGCAGCCTGCGTACCTCGTCGTGGTCGCGGGCCTCGAAGGCCAGCTCCGCCAGATAGGGGATGACCCGCGTGGCCGGCAGCCCGAGCCCGAGCGCCTCGCCATAGGCCTTGCGCGCCTCGTCGTTCCTGCCCTGCGCGTGCAGCAGCCTGCCCAGCCGGAGCGTCAGGTTCGCGTCCGCCGGATCCGCCGCGAGCGCCTCCTGCGCGTAACGCAGCGCCTCGCCCACCGCATGGCGCAGCAGTTCGCCCTGGACCAGGCCCTGGTAGGTGAGTTCCCAGTAGAGCTGCGCCAGCTTGCGCGCGCTGCGGGCCGCGACTTCCGCATCCGCCGCCTCCTTGCGATTGCGCAGCTCGCGGTGGATCGCGCGGTTCAGCTTCTGCTCGCGCGAGTCCAGCATGCCGTAGGCCAGCAGGCGCAGATCCTCCGAAGGATCGGCCAGCAGGTCGCGCAGCAGGGGGCTCGCCAGCCGCGTCGGTATGTTCTGGAGCGACACCAGGGCGCGCAGCCGCGTGGCTACCGGCGCGGTCGCGTTGCTCAGGAACCCGCGCATGCCGGGCTGGCGGAAACCCGCCCCGCCGATCCGCTCGTGGGGATCCAGGGCCGGCAGTTCGACCGAACCGAAACCGGCGGGGGTCTTCAGGCGCGGCAGCCAGGGCGTGAGCAGGATGACGCCCAGGGTGCCGATGAACCCGAGCGCCGGAATGAAGAAGATCACGGCGAACAGCAGCAGCAGCACCGGCAGCCGGGGCTCGCGGTAGCCCGCGGGCAGCAGGGCCAGGGCGAAGAGCGCCAGCAGCGCCGCCGCCCCGCCATGCGCGGCCAGGTAGGTCGCCAGGGCCTGGTCGCTGGCGCCTGCGACCGCGAGCTGGGCCCAGGCGCCCAGCTCAAGCGCCAGCGCCGACAGGCCGAGCTTGGTCTGGGACATGGCAGATGCGCAGCATGCGCTGGATCAGGGCGACGGGTTCGACCTCGTCGACTTCGAGCACGTGGGCCGCGACGCCGGCGGAGGCCAGTTCCTGCCCGGACTGCTGCCTGAACCAGCCCTCGATCCGGGTCAGGTAGCCCTCGGCCCCGGCCAGCGAGGCCAGCGGCATCAGCGTGGCCAGGGCCCGGTTCGGCCCGGCCTCGATCATCCAGGTGACGTCCAGCGCGCGCTGCTGGCGGCGGATCGCGTAGGGCAGGTCCTCGTAGCCTTCGCGCGGCGCGAAGGAAAGCGCGACGATGGCGCTCTTCACGCCGGCCTCGCGGCGTATGCGCCACAGCCGCATCAGCTCGAACGCGAAATCCAGCGTGCAGGCCGGCACCGCCGCGAGCAGCGGCCGCGCCGTGGCGCGCGCGTCCAGCCCGTCGCTGTAGTAGCCGAGCATCAGGGCGAGCGTCTGTAGGGTCTCTTCGTTCAGGGCGAAGAACGGCATGCGCTCGACCACCAGCAGGCCGTGGCCGGCGCCGTCCGCGCCCGCGAGCGGGGCCGCGATCAGGTAGCGCGAGCGCGGCCCGCCGGCGCCGGCATCGCTCTGGAGGTGGCTCATCCGGCCCTGCGCCAGCGCGTGGCCGACCAGCGGATCGCCGGGATCGAGCTCGAACGGCTTGCCGACGTGGGCCAGCGCCGGGGTCACCGGCGCGCCGTCCCGGGTGGCGTAGATCGCCGCGCTGTCGATCTGGCAGTACTGGGCCATCATGCGCAGGAACCCACTGGCTCCGGGCAGCACCTCGCCCGGTTCGGTTTCGGCGGCCAGCCGGCGCAGCCGGGTCAGCGAATCGCGCATCGACATCGGCCGGGCGATCAGGTCCTGCTCCAGGCGGTCGTGCGACAGGCGCAGCAGGTAGTGCTGGTGGGTCAGGTTGTCCAGGCGCTGGTCCAGGTAGATCTGCATGCCCTCGGCCCGGCGCACCCGGGCGCGCCAGATGCTGCTGAATTCGCCGCACAGCATGACCACGAGCAGGCCGCCGAGGAAATACAGCTTCGGGAAGTCGCCGCGCACGAAGCCCAGCGGCTGCAGCCCGAACCAGGCCGCCAGCAGGAAGAGCGCGCCGAACAGGCCGGAGAATGGCCCGTAGCGCAGCGCGAGCACCAGCGGCGCCAGCCAGGACCAGGGAAACTCGGCGCGCACCCACAGCGGGTCCAGCGGGTTGAGCCAGATGCCGGCGCCGACGATCAGCGCCGGCAGCAGCAGGGATTCGATCGCCGCGGTGTAGCCGGCGCCCAGCGGGGCGGCGATGCGCGCCAGGCTCATCGAGCGGATGCCGGCAGCGCCTGTTCGAGCATATCCCTGATCAGCTTCTGGCCGACCGCGGCCAGGCTCTCCCGGCTCCAGCCGCTCTTGCCGCCGGCGCCGCTCCACAGCACCTTGTTGTCCGACAGGTCGACGATGCGCAGCGTCACCCCGACCGCCGGCTCGCCGTCCACGCCGACCTTGTAGCGCCACTCGTCCACCGCGCCGGCCACCGCGTAGCGCGCGCCGGTGCCCTTGGCCCAGGCGAGCGCCTGCTCCTGCAGCTTCTGCTGTCCCGGCTCGAACAGCGTCTCGCGCGCCAAGTCCGGCGGGTAGGTCTGCAGATCGCGGACGCCGCGCGAGGCGAGCAGCGACTGGGTGATCGTCTCGGCGCGATTGCCCGCATAGGGCGTCTCGGTGTAGTTGGCGAAGGGCAGCAGTACCCAGCGGCCGGCCGGGTCGGCCTTGGCCGCGCCGGTCGTATCCACCACGGCGCAGCCGCTCAGCCAGGCGGAGGCCAGCAGCGCGGCCAGTCGGAATCGGTGAATCGCTTTCATGTTCTTGTCCTCGTCGTCCGGTTCAGAAGTGCAGCCTGTAAGTGAGCGACATCACGCGGGTGGTCGGGAAGCTCGTGCTGCCGCCCTTCTCCACGTAGACGCTGGCCTGCAGGTGGTCGGCCCCGAAGACGGCGCCGGCGATTCCCAGCAGGAAATCGTAACCCAAGCCGAGTTCGGAATTGTTCGTCAGGGCCGCGGAAGCGAACGGCCGCCAGCCGCGGGTGTAGTCGGTCTGGAAGCGCGTGTCGGTCGATGCGCGCAGGCCGTAGTAGCGCGCGCTCGTCGGCAGCACGCTGCCGGCGGAAGCGGTGAACTGGTCCAGCGCGCCCTGCACCGTTTCGCCGGGGGGCAGCGTCCCGCTTTCGATGCCGGCGAGCAGATCGCGCAGGGCGGGCGGCACCAGCGGCGCATAGGCGCGCAGATCCTCGGGGCTCGTGCCGAGCTTCCTGCGGAAGCGGAAATCGGTGAAGAACGCCGACAGTTCCAGGTCCCTGGGCTCCAGCCGCAGCGCGTAGGCATAGGACAGGTCGAGCCGGTTGCCCGTGCCCAGCGGATGACGGTCCTGGGTGCTGTAGCGCTCGCCCGACCATTGCACCAGCACGCGGTCCAGGCGCGAGGCCTGGTAGCGGAATCCGGCCAGCACCTGCTCCTTCATTCCGGCCACCCGCACCCCCAGGCTCTCGGTGGCCGGCAGGTCGCTGCCCGCGGCGAGGAGGGCGGTCAGCCGCCTGTCGACCGGCTGGTCGTGCTCGATCAGGAGCGGGTAATGGCGGTGCGCGGAATCGCGCGCGCCCAGGCCGAGCCGGGTCTGGCCCTGGTCGCGGTGGTCCCAGCGCAGCAGCGCCTGCAGGAACGACTCGTCCGGCGCGCTGCCGAATGCCTGCGCGTCGCGCAGCGAACGCCCGATCCGGCCGGCGTCCAGGTGCAGGGCCAGGTCCGGCGCGGCGGCGATCCGGGCGGTCGCCGCCGTCTCGAACTCGTCCAGCACGCCCAGCCGCCGGGCGGTCAGGCGCAGCCCGCCCCAGTGCGAGTAATCCAGCAAGGCCTCGGTGAGCTGCAGGTGGGTCTCGTCGTCCTGCGGCTGCACCGTCTGCGAATCGAAGGCCAGGGTCTGCGCCAGGCGCACGTCGCCGACCCGCCGCGCGGCGTTGACCCGGTCGTAGCGCGGCAGGCGCTCGCCGTGGCGATCGAGCAGTTCGCCCACCGCGATGCGGTCGTCGAGTTGCAGGGCGGCGGTGATCTCCGCCCACAGCGGCTTGCTCAGGCTGCGCGCGTAACGCTCCCAAAGATAGCCGCGTACCGCGAGGTATTCGCCCTGGTTCTGGAACCAGGCCAGCACCAGTTCCTGCACCGCGGGCGAGGTCGAGGCGTCGCGGTCGGCCCGCAGCAGTTCGCGCAACAGGGCGAGTTCCGGGTCGCCGGGGCTCTGCGAGACCGCCAGGCGGGCGCGCGCCACCTCCTTCGCCTCGGCGAGTTGCGGATCGCCGGCCACGAAGCCCTTGCGCCAGGACAGGCGCCACAGATGCTCGCGCAGCCGCCAGGCGCGGTCCGGCTCGCTGTTCTGCTCCAGGGCGTCCGCGTAATTCATCAACCAGAGGAAGTCCTCGCGGTGCTCCGGCAGCGCCGGCGTGAGGTAGCGGTCCAGGGCGATCTGCACCTGGCCGAGTGCCTGATGCGCCGCCGCCAGCGCGCCCCACAGCCGCCGCTCCCTGCGCCAGGCGTCCTCGTGTCCGGCGAGCAGGGTCCTGAGCGCAAGGGGATCCTGGCTGTCGATGACCAGCCAGATCAGGGCCTCGCGCGTCGGGTTCGAGGCCGGGTCCAGGCGCAGGGCGCGCTCCAGGTCGCGCCGGGCGCGGCCGGGCTGTCCGCTCTGCATCCACAGTTCGGCACGCAGCCTGAGGAAATCCGGTTGCGCCTCGGCCGCCGCGGTCTGCCCGGCGTCCAGCCCGGCGAGCAGGCGCCGCACGTCCTGCCAGCGCCGCTCCGCGGCCCACAGGTTGAGCGCCAGCATCAGATGGCGTTCGAGGCCGAAGCGCCGCCAGGCCCGCTCCGCCGCCCGGGCCGCCTCGTCCCGGCCGGCCGGCTGCAGCAGGTCGATCAGCATGTCGAAGTCCTCCGGCCGGGCATCCGCGCCGCCGGCCAGCCGCTCGAACGCCGAGCGCGCGGCGGACGTGTCCTGCAGGCCGACCGCCACCTCGCCGACCATGCGCCAGAACTCCGTGTCGTCTTCACGGGCCGAGCCCTGCGCGGACTGCAGCAGGGCGAAGGCCTCGGCCGGCCGGCCCTGGGCGAGCCACAGGCCGGCGGCCTGCATCGCCTGCGCCGGCGTCAGGCCGGCGGTGGTTTCGAGCCGCCGCCACAGGTCCATGGCGAGCTGGTCCTCCCCGGCGCGCTGCGCGAGTACCGCCATGGACTCCAGCAACCAGGGCGAGGGATGGCGGCGGTACAGCCGTTCCAGGGAGCGCAGCCCGGTGAGCGGCTCGCCGGTGCGCTCGTACAGCGTCACGAGTTCGGTCACGCTGCGCCTGTCCGGGACGCCGCGGCCGAGCCGGTGTTCGAGCGCCTCCAGGAAGGCATCGTCGTCGAACAGGCCCGGGGCCAGCCTCAGGAGCGCGTCCCAGGCCTCCTCGCCGCCGCCACGCCGCGCCAGCACCCGCCATTGCTCCAGCGCCTCGGCGGGGCGGCCGGTCCATTCGGCCACCCGCGCCAGCTTGAGCCGCCAGTCTAGGTCGTCCGGCGCCTGCCGGACCGCCGCGGCCGCCACCTGGTAGGCGTCCTCCAGCTTCCCGCCGCCCAGGAAGACCTCGTAGCCGAGGCGGTAGGCGCGGTCGTCGAAAGGCAGGCGCGGGCCGGCGGGCGCGGCGCCCGCGGCGGTGCGCCGGAGTTCGAAATCCCTCAGCGCCGCCACGGCCTCGGGCAGGGCCTGGCGCAGCAGCGCGATGCGCAGCAGCCGGCGGACGTACTTGTCGGCCAGGTCCGGCCGGCCGGCGGCCCGCGCCAGTTCGACCAGGAAATAGAGGGTCTCCGGGTCTTCCGCGAGATCGCCCATATGGGTCTCGGCGGCCTGCAGCGCCTCCCCGAGCAGGTTGCCGGACTGCAGGGTGCGCAGGG
>DATMWM010000289.1:0-16536 GCA_035562535.1 Rhodocyclaceae bacterium
GCCGGCCGCGCCTACAACAAACGCATAGCGGCGGCGAAGCGTCCGCGCGCCCGCCGCTGCGGCGCAGGAGGCGCGGTGAAAAATTCCTGTCGCGGCCGGGCGGCGAGTGCATGTAGAATGCGCGCCGCACAGGGGACGACACAGGGGACGAGAGTTCATCAGGCATCCTGATGGACCGATAGATTCCGCACCGGGCCTCCGCGCCGCGGCCATCGCCGCGCGAGGCGCCGACAAGCAATGACAAACAGTTGGTGCGGAGCGGCCCCGTGCTGTCCGCGAACCAGCGGAGATCTTTCTCAGGGAGAACGATGGCTGCCGATTCCGATTCCGCCGCCTCGGGCGCGCGCGTTGCGGTCGTGCTTGCGCTCGGCGGCTTCGTGCTCTGGCTGCTGCTCACCGGCAGCCTGGCGGCCGACGAGCTGATCGCCGGCGCGGTCGTGGTGCTGGCCGCGGCGGCGCTTGCGTGGCCGCGCTCGGGCATCGTCGCGGGGCTGCGCCTGACGCCGATCGCCCTGGCGCACATGGTGGCCTACCTCGGCGTGTTCTTCGTCGCCCTGGTGCGCTCCAACCTGGACGTGGCGCGCAGGGTGCTCTCGCCCTCGCTGCCGATCAACCCTGGCGTCGTGCAGGTGCGCACCGGGCTGCGCTCGGAACTGGGCCGGCTGCTGCTTGCCAACAGCATTACCCTGACGCCGGGCACGCTCACGGTCGACGTCGACGACGACCGGATTCTGGTGCACTGGATCGACTGCCCGGCGGGAACCGACATGGAGGCGGCCACCCGGGCGATCGCTGCCGAGTTCGAGAAATGGCTGAAGGGATTCGTGCGGTGAGCGCTGCGCTCGATTACGCGATCTATGCGCTGTTCGCGGCCGCCTTCCTGCTCGGCCTGTGGCGGCTGATCGCCGGGCCGCAGACGCCGGACCGCATCGTCGCCGCCGACACGCTGGGCGTGATCACCACCGCCGCGCTGGCGCTGCTGGCGCTGCAGCTCGAAAGCGCGCTCTACCTCGACGTCGCGCTGGTCTATGGCGTGCTCGCCTTCGTCGGCGTCGTGGCGCTGGCGCGCATCATCGAAACCGGAGCGCGCCCGTGAAGTTCGCCGGCCAGTTGTTCCTGCTGCTCGGGGCGTTCTTCTGCTTCCTCGGCGCGCTCGGCATCGTGCGCATGCCGGACGTCTACAACCGGATCCAGGCCGGCACCAAGGCGGTGACGCTCGGCACCCTGGCGGTCCTGATCGGCGTCGGCTTCCACCATCCGGACTGGTGGCCCAAGCTGCTGGCGATCGCCGGCCTGCTGCTGCTCACCAATCCGGTGGGCTCGTCGACCATCGCCCGCGCGCTCTATCTGGCGGGCGTGCGGCCCTGGCGCGCCGGCCGGGACGAGGGCGAATCATGACGATGGCCTGGATCATCGTGCTGATGGTGGTCCTCATGCTCGCCTCGGCGGTGGCCGCCCTGGTGCTGCGCAACTTCCTCGGCGCGGTGGCCGCCACCTCGGTCGTCTCGCTCGGCGTGTCGGTGCTGTTCGTGCTGCTGCGCGCCCCGGACGTGGCGCTCACCGAGGCGGCGGTCGGCGCCGGGCTGGGCGGCTTCCTGCTGGCGCTGGCGCTGCAGCGGCTCGGCCTGTGGCGCCTGGAAGTGCAGGAGGCGGCGGGCGATGCTGAATAGAACCGGCTCGCTGCTCTTCGCCGGCGGGTTTGCCTTCCTGCTGTTCGTCCTGGTGGCGGGACTGCCCTTCGGCGACCCGTCCATGCCGGTGGGGCACCACGTGCTCGACGAGGCGGCGGACGTGGTCGGGGCGGCGAACATCGTCACCTCGATCGTGCTCGCCTACCGGGGCATCGACACCCTGGGCGAGCTGTCCATCCTGTTCGCCGCGGCCATGGCCGGCGGCCTGATCCTCGGTCATCCGGCCGGGGGCGCGAAGCCGGCGCCGCCCGCCGGGTTCATCCTGCGCGCCGGCGCCGACCTGCTGTTTCCGCTGCTGATCGTCGTCGGCCTGTACATCATCCTGCACGGCCACCTGACGCCCGGCGGTGGCTTCCAGGGCGGCGTGGTGCTGGCCGCCGCCTTCGTCATCCCCGTGCTGGCGCGCCCCGGCCAGGTGCCCTCGCACACGGCGCTGGCGGTGGTCGAAGGGCTGGCCGGCGCGGCCTTCATCGCCACCGGCCTGGCGGCGCTCTACTACGACCGCGAATTCCTCGCGCCGCTGCTCGGGCAGGGCAGGCTGGGCGCCCTGGTCTCGGCCGGCACGCTGCCGATCCTGTATCTGGCGGTCGGCCTGAAGGTCGGGGCGGAACTCGCCGGGCTGCTGATCCGCTTCACCGAAGCCGACGCGCCGCCGCCGCGATGATCGAACTGACCAGCTACGCGCTGTATGCCGGCGCCATCGGGCTGCTGCTGATCGGCATCGCCGGCGTGCTGCTCTGCCACCACATCTTCCGCGTGGTGCTCGCGCTCGGCATCGCCGAGGCGGGCGCCAACCTGCTGCTGGTGCTCACCGGCTTCCGCTGGGACGGCACGGCGCCGATCATCGAGAACGGCATCCAGGGCCACATGGTGGATCCGGTGCCGCAGGCGCTGGTGCTGACCTCGATCGTCATCGGCGTGGGCGTGCAGGCGCTGGCGCTGGCGCTGGCCGTGCGGCTGCGGCAGGCCTACGGCACGCTGGACCTGCGCGAGATCCGGGTGCGCATGGAGCGCGACCTCGACGCGCAGGCCGGCGTGGCGCCGCCGGCGAGCCAGGAGGAGCCGGCGGGCGGGCGACCGCTGCCGCCGCCGGTCGCCCGGCCGCTGATCGCATCCCGGGAGGCGCGGCCGTGATCACCCTGACCGTCGCGCTGCCGCTGCTGGCCGCTTTCCTGCTGCCGCTCGCCGGACCGCTGCGCTACGCGCTCGGCCCGGCGGTGCCGCTGGCGATGGCCTGGCTGGCGCTGCAGGCCTGGGCGCCGGCGCAGGCCGAGCCCTTCGTCATCGCCATCGGCGGCTTCCGCCCGCCGCTGGGCATCGCCTTCTACGTAGACACGATCGCGGTGCTGCTCAACCTGGCGGTGGCGGCCTGCGTGCTGCTGCTCTGGCCCTGGGGCACCGGTGCGGACGCGGCGCGCAAGCAGTCGCTCACGCTGCTGCTGGCGGGTGCGAGCGCCGGACTGGCGCTCTCGGGCGACCTGTTTAACGTCTACGTGTTCTACGAACTGGTGGCGGTGGCGAGCTACGGGCTGGCCGCTGGCCGCGGCACCGGGGCGGGTTATGCCGCCGCGTTTCGTTACCTGGTGGTGAGCAGCCTGGGTTCGCTGCTCGCGCTGATCGGCATCACCCTGATCTATTTCCGTGCCGGCACCCTGAACCTGGCGCACCTGGCGGAACTGGCTCCGGCGGCGCTGCACGATCCGCTCGGCCTGTCCGCCTTCCTGCTGCTGCTCGTCGGCCTGGGCGTGAAGGCGGAGATGTTCCCGGTGAACGCCTGGGTGCCCGAGGTCTATGCGGCGGCCGAGAGCCGGGTGTCCGCGCTGCTGGCCGGGCTGGTCTCCAAGCTCGCCGTGCTGGTGCTCGTGCGCCTGCTTGTGCTGGTGTTCCCGCTGGACGAGGCCCGGCTGGCGCTGCTGGTGCTCGGGACGCTCGGCATCGTGACCGGCGAGCTGGCGGCCTGGCGCGCCCGCGACCTCACGCGCATGCTCGCCTTTTCCTCGATCGGCCAGCTCGGCATCGTGCTGGTGGCCTTCGCGATCCCGGGCGAGGCGGGACTGGCGGCCGGGCTGGCGGTCGCCGTGCATCACCTGATCGCCAAGCCGGCCCTGTTCCTGCTCGCCGAGCGCTGGGGCGGCAGCATCGAGGCCCTGGCCGGCGCCGGCCTGCGTTCGAAACTCGGCGGGGCGCTGTTCGTGCTGTTCGCGCTGTCGCTGGTCGGCGTGCCGCCGCTGCCCGGCTTCTGGGCGAAGTTCCTGACGCTCTCGGGTCTGGCCGCGCAGAGCGGCGCGGCCTGGTGGCTCGCCGCGGCGGCGATCCTGCTCACCACCGTGGTCGAGGCCTCCTACCTGTTCCGCGTGGTCGGCCGGCTCTACGCGCCTGACGACGAGGGCAGGGCGGCGGCGCAGGGCAGGCTGCAACTGGCGGGCGCGGGCGTGCTCGGCGCCTGCCTGATCGCGGCCGCGGCGGGCGCCGTGCCGCTGGGCGAAGCCCTGAAGCACATGGCCGCCCAGGCCGGCGACCGTCCGGCCTACATCGAACGCGTGCTGCGTCCCCACCCGGAGGTCGCGCAATGAGCGGCCTGGACCAGCTTCTGCTCGCGTCGGCCGGGACGCTGCTAGTGGCGTTCCTGCTCGGTGCCTGGCGGCCCGCGAGCTGGCTGTTCACCGCGCTCTATGCCGCCCAGCTCGCGCTGCTGCTGCGCATGCCCGAGGCGGCGAGCGCCACGCCGGCCTTCGTCGTCTTCGGCCAGACCATCGGCTGGACGCTGGACGCCTACGGCCGCTTCTTCGCGGTGATCACCGTGGGGGCGGCGCTCGCCGCCTCCTGGTTCGCCTCGGGCGAGTGGGGCGCGCGCTACGAGGCGGCCGAGAACAGCCTGCGCGCGCTGCACTCGGCGATGGCGGCCAACGTGCTGGCCATGCTCATGCTGCTGGCGAGCCGCGACCTGGTCACCCTGTTCATCGGCTGGGAGCTGGTGAGCTGGGCGAGCTTCCTGATGATGGCGCTCGGCGGACAGCGCGCCATGCGCGCCGCGCTGCGCTACGTGCCCTACGCGATGGGCGGGGCGATGGCGGTGCTCGGGGCGATGGTCTTCGCCCATGCCTGGACCGGCACGCTCGACCTCGGGCTGCTCGCGCAGCGGCTGGCGCACCTGGAGCCCGCGCGGCTGTGGGTCCTGGCGGCGCTGCTGATCGGCGGATTCGGCGTCAAGATGGGCCTGCTGCCCTTCCACCTCTGGCAGGCCGGCGCCTACGCCGAGGCGCCGGGGCCGGGCACCGCCTTCCTCGGCGCGATCTCCTCGCGCATGGGCCTGTTCGCGATCGCGCTGGTGCTGGTGCGGCTGATCACGCTCGAAGGTCTGCCGGCGCTCACGATCGTTCCCGGGCTGTTCGGCCTGCGCGAGGCGCTGGCCTGGATCGCCGCGCTGACCATCGTGCTGCCGACCTTCACCGCGCTCAAGCAGAACGACGCGCGCTACCTGCTCGCCTGGCACGGCATCGGCCAGGGCGGCTACATGCTGCTCGGCATCGTGGTCGGCGACGCCTGGGGCAGCGCCGGCGGCCTGATGCACGTGTTCAACCACGCCACCTACCAGGCGGCGCTGTTCCTGTCGGTCTACGCGGTGGTCCATCGCACCGGCACCGCGGATCTCAACCAGCTCGGCGGCCTGATCGTGCGCATGCCCCTGTCGTTCCTGACCATGCTCGTCGGCATCATCGGCCTGGCGGGGCTGCCGCCGATGAACGGCTTCGTCTCGAAGTGGCTGGTGTACCGCTCGCTGATGACCAACGGCATGCCGCTGCTGTTCCTGGCCTCGGTGATCGGCACCCTGGGCACCATACTCAGCGTCTACAAGCTGCTGCACAACACCTTCCTCGGCCAGTTGCGCAGCGAGCACGTGAGCATCCGCGAGGCGCCCTGGAGCATGACCCTGCCGATGCTGGCGCTGTGCGTGATCGTCTTCGCCACCGGCACCGCGCCCGGGCTGGTGCTCGGCTGGGTGGCGCAGGCGCAGGCCGCGCTGGGGCTGCCGGTGATCAACTACACGCTCGGCGGGGTCGAGTCCAGCCGCGGCGGGCTGGACATGCTCTGGGTGGTCGGCGTGCTGTTCGGCGGCTTCGGCATCGGCGCGCTGCTCTTCTACGGCGCCGGGCGCAGCAAGCGCCTGCACCAGCTCGACAACTACGCAGGCGGCCACTTCCTGTCGGCCGACGTGCGCTACCAGTACAGCGACAACTTCTACGCCGGCCTGATGCACCGCATCGGCCCGCTCTACCGCGGCGCCTTCGCCTGGGCCGAGTCGGCGCTGTCCTCCGCGGTCAGCCTGGCCGCCACCGCGATGCAGGGCGTCTACCGGCAGCAGGTGCCGGCCCTGTTCCTGCTGGCCACCGCGGTGCTTGCGCTGTTCTGGGTGGTGACGCGATGAACTGGACCGGACTGCTGGTCGAGCTGACCCTGATGCCGCTGGTGGCCTTCGTCGTCGGCCTGGGGCTGGTGCTGATGATGCGCAGGATCGCGGCGAAGATCCAGCGCCGGGTCGGCCCGCCGCTGCTCCAGCCGCTCTACGACATCGTCAAGCTCTACGGAAAAGAAACGCAGATCTCGCACGGCCTGATGCACGACATCGGCATCGTGATGGCGGTGGGCGGCTACATTGCCGCCGAGACCATGCTGCCGGTGCCGGGCATGAACGGCATCGCCGACAAGGCCGGGCTGCTCACTCTGGCCTACGTGACCATGATCCCCTCGCTCGGCCTGGCGCTCGGGGTGGGGCAGTGCGCCAACCCGAACGGCTCGATCGGCATCGCGCGGGCGCTCACCGCCATGCTCGCCTACGACATCCCGCTGGTGCTGGTGATCTTCGGCGTGGCCTGGCACTTCGGCAGCAACAACCTGGTCGACATCGCCGCCGCGCAGCAGCAGGCCGGCATCGCCGGCTGGGGCGCGGTGCAGATGCCGCTGCTCGCGCTGGCGGGGCTGTTCGCCCTGCACGCCATGCTCGGCAAGCAGCCCTTCGAGATCTACGTCGCCCCGGCCGAGATCGCCACCGGGCCGATGGTCGAGATGGGCGGCAAGTACCTGGGCGGCCTGTTCGTCATGCAGTGCTTCCAGCTCTACACCGCCGGCGTGCTCTACGTCACCATGTTCCTCGGCGGCGGCGAGAACTGGGCGAGCTTCCTGCTCAAGGTGTTCGCCGTGGTGGCGATCCCGGTCAGCCTGGCCTACGTGTTCCCGCGCTACCGCACCGAGGATCTGCTGCGCCTGGTGTGGAAATGGCCGGTGCTGCTCGGCCTGGCCGGCATCTGGCTGGCGATGCGCTGAGGCGCGAGGAGCGAGACCCATGAGCGAGCTCGAAAACATCCCGGTGGTCGCGCAGGGCGGCCCGGCGCCAGCCAAGGCCGCCGAGGAGAAGTCCGGCGGCCTGTTCTCGCGCGTGTTCGACGAGCTGATCACGTTCTGCCGCTCGCGCTCGATGTTCATGCTGCACTACTGCACCGGCTGCGGCGCGATCGAACTGCCGCCGGCGATGACCTCGCGCTTCGACATGGAGCGCCTGGGCATCCAGCCGATGGTCACGCCGCGCCAGGCCGACATCCTGCTGATCACCGGCTACGTGTCAATCAAGACGCTGAAGCGGGTGATCCTGACCTACGAGCAGATGGGCTCGCCGAAGTACGTGATCGGCATCTGCTCGTGCACGGTCAACGGCGGCATGTACTGGCAGAGCTACGCCACCGCCAAGAAGCTGAACGAGTACATGCCGGTGGACCTCTACATCGCCGGCTGCATGCCGCGGCCCGAGGCGGTGATCGCCGGCATGCGCGAGCTGATGGAGAACATCCGCAGCGGCAAGGCGGACAACTGGCGCGACTACTACCGGCGCTACGACTGGTACCTGGGCAACCAGCAGAAGCTGTTCGGGGAGCGCTGGCAGACCCCGACCGACGTGATCGGCGAGGCCCGTCATTACGGCCTGCTCGGCGATCAGACGCTCGGCGAGCACACCGCGCTGCTGGAGAAGCACCGCGTCCCGCTGCCGCCGATGGAGATGCGGCTGGGGCTGAAGCAGGAGGGCCAGGGATGATGACCAGCCGGCACCTCGCGCCCAGCCTGGAATTCCTGCTGCAGGAGATCCAGGGCATACGCACGAAGCGCAAGGGCCAGCGCAGGCTGCGCGTGGATCTGTCCGCCGAGACGCTGCCGGCGCTGCTCGAGCTGCTCAAGGGCCGCGCCGGCTACGTGCATCTTTCGGCGATCAGCTGCGTGGACTGGATCGAGCAGAACGAGTTTGAGCTGGTCTACCACCTCTGGTCGTACGAGACCCGGGTGCTGGTCATGGCGCACATCCGCATCCCGCGCGAGCACGGCGTGTATGTCTCGGTCTACGACCTGTACAAGCCGGCGGCCTTCTTCGAGCGCGACATCCACGAGATGTTCGGCGTGTATTTCGAGGGCAGCCCGGACATGGGCAAGTTCATCCTCACCGAATGGGACGGTCCGCCGCCGATGCGCAAGGAATTCGACGGCGAGGCCTGGGTGATGGAGCACTTCACCTGGCAGGACTACCGGCCCGAGTGGCTGGCGGAAATCGAGGCGAAGGGCGGCGGCATCACCACCCGGCCGGAGGACGTGCGCCGATGAGGCCGGAGAACTACGAGGCGGTCAGGCAGCCGCCGAGCAACGAGTTCGAGCTGTTCTTCGGCCCGAACCACCCGGGCATCGAGGGCAACTACGCGCTCAAGGTGCGGGTGCACGGCGACGAGGTGCGCTCCGCGCGCGCCGACGGCGGCTACCTGCACCGCGGCTTCGAGAAGCTGATGGAAGGCCGGCTGTGGATCCAGAACATCGCCCTGGTGCCGCGCATCTGCGTGCCGGACCCGGTGCCGATGGAGGTGTGCTACTCGCTCGCCATCGAGGAGCTGGGCGGCCTGCAGGTGCCCGAGCGGGCGCAGTGGATCCGGGTCATGCAGCTCGAACTGTCGCGCATCGCCGCCCACTTGTTCACCTTCGGCGGCCATGCCGCGACCACCGGCATGTACACCCCGATGTTCTGGGGCGTGGCCGACCGCGACCTGATCCTCGACCTGTTCGAGGAGCTGTCGGGCGGGCGGGTCTATCACATCTACAACATCCCGGGCGGGGTGCGCCGCGAGCTGCCCGAGGGCTACCTGGAGCGGGTGAGCAGGACGCTGGACTACATCGAGTCGCGCCTGCCCGACTACGACAACCTGTTCTTCACCAACCAGGTCTTCGTGCAGCGCGCCAGGGGTGCCGGGCCGATGAGCCAGGAGCAGGCGCTGGAGTGGGGCGTCACCGGGCCGAACCTGCGCGCCACCGGCCTGGCCTTCGACGTGCGCCGCGACGATCCCTACCTGGTCTACGACCAGCTCGACTTCGACGTTCCGGTCGAGCACGCCGGCGACGCCTGGGCGCGCGCGCTGGTGCGCCGCGGCGAGCTGCTGCAGAGCATCCGCATCCTGCGCCAGGTGGTGGCGCGCCTGCCGGAGATCGGCGGGCCGATCCGCGCGCCGATCCCGAATCCGCTCGCCTGGAACGTGCCGGCCGGCGAGGTCTATACCCGGGTGGAATCCTCCAAGGGGGAACTGGCCTACTACATCGTGTCCACCGGCGGCGACAAGCCCTACCGGGTGCACGTGCGCGGGCCCTCGTCCATGCACGCGGTGCAGGTGCTCGAGCAGCTGGTGACCGGCGGCCGGATCGAGGACGTGGCGCAGATCATGTTCTCGCTGGACGCCTGCCCGCCGGAGGTGGACCGCTGATGGCCGACATCGACCACGAGGACAAGGGCAGCATCCTCAACCCGCTGCGCGCCTGGTCGTTCTTCGGCCGCAAGCCGGTCACCGAGCCGCTGGAGCCGCGCCGGGCCTCGCTCAACTACCGCGGCTTCCACCTGAACGACTGGGACAAGTGCATCGGCTGCAGCACCTGCCAGAAGGTGTGCGACAACGCCGCGATCACCATGGTGCGCATCCCGGACCTGCCGGCCGATCCGGCCAAGGGACAGCGCAACGAGCGCCCGGCGATCGACTACGGCCGCTGCTGCTGGTGCGGCCTGTGCGTGGATATCTGCCCGACCGGCTCGCTCTCGCTGTCGCGCGAGTACGTCCATACCTGCACCGACGACCAGCTTTCCAGCTACTTCGTCCTGCCCGATCCCAAGGGCATCCACGGCAAGTATTTCGGCCACGGCTGGACCAAGACGCCGGACTCGGACCTGGTGGACCTGAAGCGCCAGGACATGCGCGAGCTGGAGCCGCAGGCGCGCAGCGCCAACTTCGACGAGATCGTCGCCGGCTACGACGACCAGCAGGCGCTGCTCGAGGCCTCGCGCTGCGTGCAGTGCGGCATGTGCCACGACGCCTGCCCGACGCACATGAACGCGCCGGAGTACATCCGCGCGATCTGGCAGGGCCGGGTCGAGGAGGCGGTGCGCTGGATCTACGAGACCAATCCCTTCGCCCATGTCTGCGGCCGGGTATGCACCCACCGCTGCGAGGAGGCCTGCTCGATCGGGCGGCGCGGCGAGCCGGTGGCGATCCGCTGGCTCAAGCGCTACGCCATGGACGCGGTGCCGCACGAGCGCATCAAGGAGATCGCCGCGGCCGGGCGCAGCTTCGTCGCCAGCGGCCGGAAGGTGGCGATCGTCGGGGCAGGGCCGGCGGGGCTGACCGCGGCCTTCGATCTGGCGAAGAAGGGCCACGCCGTGACCGTGTTCGAGGCGCTGGACAAGCCGGGCGGCATGACCCGCTGGGGCATCCCCGAGTACCGCCTGCCCTACGACAAGCTGGACCAGGACATCGACGTGATCCGCGCCATGGGCGTGGACATCCGCTGCAACCTGCGCATCGGCGAGGACGTGACCATAGAGCAGTTGCGGCGCGAGCATGACGCGGTGCTGATCGCGCTCGGCCTGCAGGTCGGCCGCTCGACCCGCATCCCGAACTCGGATCATCCGCAGGTGCGCAAGGCGGTGACGCTGCTGCGCCAGGTCACCGCCGGCGAGGACATCGGCACGCCGGGCAGCGCCGTGGTGATCGGCGGCGGCAACGTGGCCATGGACATCGCGCGCACCATCGCCAGGCTGCAGCGCAGGGCGCACGGCGCGGTGCGGGTCACGGTCACCGCGCTCGAGGACTTCGCGCACTTCCTCGCCGACCCGGCCGAGGTGACGGAGGCGCGCGAGGAGGGCATCGAGATCTTCGACGCGCGCGGTCCGCAGGAATGTCTGGTCGACGGGGCGGGGCGGATCACCGGGCTGCGCACCTGGCGGGTGAAGGCGATCTTCGACGAGCAGGGGCGCTTCGCACCGAGCTACGACCCGGCGGACGAGCGCATCCACGAGGGCGAGATGATCGTCGAGGCGATCGGCCAGGCCACCGACACCGGCCTGCTCGGCGAGGAACTGACCGAGAAGCTGGAATGGAACCGCGGCCGGCTTCAGGTCGATGCGCAGGGGCGCACCAGCGAGCCCTGGCTGTGGGCGTCCGGCGACATGGTGCGCGGCCCGGACGTGGTCAGCGCGGTGGCCGACGGGCACCGCGTGGCCGCCGGCATCCACGCCTGGCTGGGCCAACCGGAGAACGCCAGATGAGCAGCCACGACGAGGGCGCGCAACACGGGATCGACCGCATCCGCGCCAAGAAGACCCTGAGTGAAATCCTCGAAGTGGCCACCTCCTTCGAGGCCTCGGCGCGCGACTTCTACGCCGCGCTCGTGCCCAGGGTGAGCAAGCGCATCCGCTACCTGGTCGAGGAACTGGCGCAGGAGGAGCAGCGCCACTACGACCTGTTCGCCGCGCTGGCCGGGCGCGCCGACATCGCCGAGCAGGTGCGCGCCGAGGTCGACACGCCGCCCTCGGACACCCGCTTCTCCGACTGCGTCCATTTGCCGAACCTCGGCGAGAACCCGGACGACCAGGCGGTGCTGCAGTACGCCATGGGGCGCGAGCACGCGGCGATGGAGCAGTACCGCAGCCTGGCCGAATCGGTCGAGCCCGGCCCGATCAGGGACCTGTTCGCCTTCCTCGCCGCCGAGGAGACGAAGCACAAGGCCGACCTGGAGAAGATCTACTACGCCACGGTCCATTCGGGCGGCGTGTAGCGCGGATTCCCGCCGCTGTCTTGACGCGCGGCCGGCCCGGCGTGGCATGATCGCGGGTCGGGCGCGCTCCCTCGATGCGCGCTGCCGGGGCAAGACAGGAGGAGATTCTCGATGCAGGTGATGGAAGCGAACGAGTCCGGCTATACGGTGGCGGATCTGCTGGGCCTCGTGCTGGCGGACCGGAAGACCGAGAGCGAATGGCTGAACCATCTGAGCCAGCTCGAGTACGTCGGGTGCAGGAAGATCCTGAAGGCCGTCGGCTTCGAGGCGGTCGACCTGGAGACCCTGCTGCACATCCAGGAGGAGGCCTCGCACGCGCTGCTGCTCAAGCAGCTCGCAGTCGAACTGGAGCCGGCCACGCCGGGCTGGACCGGGGGGCGGCTGTCGGCGCTCGGCTGGGCGTACATGAGCGAGCTGGACCGCGAGGTGTCGGCGCTGCTGCCTGCCGACCGCGGGCAACTCGCCTATCCCCTGGTCAGCTTCGTCGTCGAGAAGCGGGTGATGCTGCTCTATCCCGCCTACCGGAACGCCACCGCGCATCCGCGCGTCCGGTCCATCCTGAATTCGATACTCGCGCAGGAAGGCCGGCACGAGAGCCGGTTCGAGCGCTGGTCGAAGAAGGAACTTCCCGCGGATCTGATCGCCCGGGCCCGGGCAATCGAAGTCCAGAAGTGGAACCGGTTCTGCGCGCGGGTGGAGCAGGTCCTGCGGGCCTGAGCGTTCCGGCGGCCGCTGGCGGCCGGTCGGGGCGCTGGTCGGGGCGCTTCGTGCCCGCCGTTGCGCAATCCCGGGTTCCGGTTCACTTCGTATCGAACTGCCAGATGCCGTCCCAGGGACGCGCAGGCGGCCGGGCGCGCAGCGCGGCGATACGCGACAGGTAGAGCGCGTAGAGCTTGCGGCCGCCGGACAGTTCGGTGAGCTGCTCCAGGGTCGCCTGCGCCGCATCCCAGTCCTGCCCGCGGTACTGCGCCAGGGCCTGCTGCCAGAGCGCGAGCTCGGCACGCAGCGGCTCGCCGATCTCGCTCTCGGCGCCGAGCGGCTCGTAGATCGCCACCGATCCGGCCCGCCCCTTGACCCGGACCCAGTCGATCTGGCGGCAGACGACGTCGCGCAGCAGCCGCTGCGTCGCCTCTCCGATGATGATGCCCACGCCATAATGGGCGGTGAGCCCCTCAAGCCGGGAGCCGAGATTGACCGCGTCTCCCAGGACCGTGTAGGCCTTGCGCTCGCGCGATCCCATGTCGCCCACGGTCATGGTCCCGCTGTTGATGCCGACGCCGATCGCCAGTTGCGGCCAGCCCTGCTGCGCGAAGCGCACGTTGATCTCCGCCAGCCGGCGCTGCATCTGCAGGCCGGCGGCCACCGCGTGGCGCGCGTGCAGCGCATCGTCCACCGGCGCGCCCCAGAATGCCATGATCGCGTCGCCGATGTACTTGTCCAGGGTGCCGCGGTTGGCGCGGATGACGGCGGTCATGGCCGAGAAATACTCGTTCATCAGCCGGGCCAGGGCCTGCGGCGGCAGGCCCTCGGAGAGCGCGGTGAAACTGCGGATGTCGGCGAAGAGCACCGTGAGCTCGGCGCTGCGGCCCTCCATGTCGTAGCGCTCTGGATTGCGGCTCATCTCCTCGACCAGTTCCGGCGGCACGTACTGGCCGAACAGGGCGGTCAGGCGGCGCTTGGCGCTCGATTCGAGGAAATACCCGACCGCCATGTCCAGGCCGTAGAGCGCGATCGCCAGGACCGCCACGGAAGCCGGCGCCAGGGCCAGGTCGGCGGTCTGCCACAGCCAGAGATCGACCGCGACCACCAGCAGCAGCAGCGCCGTCGCGGCCATGGTGGTCTGCGTCGGCGACAGCGCGGGCAGCCAGAAGACCATGACCAGGCCGACCAGCAGCAGGAGCGTCACCTCGATGCCGAGGGCATAGGCGGGCCGGCTCTTCACCGTGCCGTCGAGGATGCCGCTCACCAGGTTGGCGTGCACCTCGACCCCCGGATAGGTCTCGGCCACCGGCGCCACCCGCAGGTCGAGCAGGCCCGGCGCGCTGGTGCCGAGCAGCGCGATGCGGCCGCGCAGGGCGTCCGCCGGCAGCCGCTGCGCGAGCACGTCGGCGGCGGAGTAATAGCGGTAGCTGCCCTGTTCGCCGCGATAGGGAATCAGCGCGGCGCCCTGGACATCCACCGGGATGCGCAGCGTGCCCCGGGCGGCGCTCAGGTCGATGGCCTCGAGCGCAGCGCCCGCAGAGGCGGCCAGCCAATCCGGCTGCCCGAACGCGGGCAGCGGCCTGGCGTTGCCGAGGGCGGCGCGGGCGACCGCAAGCGACAGGGCTTCATAGTAGTTCCCGCCATGCTCGACGATCAGCGGAACGCGGCGCGAGACGCCGTCCAGGTCCGGCCAGCCGTTGTTGTGGCCGGCGCCCATGGCGGCGCTCTGGAACTCCGGGCGGTTGCCGCTGTAGCCTTCCCAGGTCGGCAGCGGGGCGGGATGCTCCCGGAAGGCGTCCGGCGGCAGCGCCGGCGGCGGCAGCGCGCCGATCCGGGTGGCGCCGTGGTTCAGGTTGAAGCTCAGGATCACGGGGTATCTGGCAAGCACCTCGGCGAAGCGCCGGTCATGGTCGAGTTCCGGGCGCAGTTCGTCCAGGGCGGCCCGGAAGGGTTCGTCGTTCTTCAGGGCGCCGCCGGCCAGGCGTTCCAGCACGGGCAGCCCGGAACTTTCATCCGGCTCGGCCAGGATCAGGTCCAGGCCGATCAGGACGAGGCCATAGTGCTCGAAGGCGTTGCGCACCAGTTCCGCGAGACGGTCGCGCCCCCACGGCCAGCGGCCGACCTCGGCCAGCGCGCGCTCGTCGACGTCGAGGATGACGATGCGCTCGTCCGTGGTGCGCGGCATGGTGAGCCGCAGCTTGACGTCGTAGATGATCGCGTCCAGGCGGCTGATGAAGCCGATGCGGTAGAACTGCGCGGCATGGCCGAGCAGCACCGCGAGCGCGGCCAGCCCGAGGGCGTAGCGGAAGATCAGGCGCTTCACCGGACGCTGCCCCGGCGCGCGCCGCGCGGCCCGCCGGCCGGTGCCGGCGCGGGGCTCAACGGATCTTGATCTCGGCGCGCCGGTTCCGCGGTTCCGGCATCCCGTCGGCGGTCTCGACCGCCAGGTCGCGCTCGCCGCGCCCGGATACCGAGATCGCGCTCGGCGGGATGCCCACTGCGATCAGCGCGGCGCGCACGACCTCGGCGCGCCGCAGCGCGAGCCGGTCGTTCCTCGCCTCGGAGCCCATGGTGTCGGTGTGGCCGACGATCAGCACCTCGGCCGCCGGCATCGCCGCCAGCGCCTCCTTGATGCGCGCCAGCACCGGCTCCGAATCCGTCGTCAGGTCGATGCGGTCGAAGTGGAAGTACAGGACGAAGGACCGCGGCTGCGGCGGCTGGGCATCGAGCAACGCGCCGTAGCGGTCGCGCACCTGCTCTGCGTTCGACGTGGCCGCGGAGGGCTTGCCGCCCTTGATCTCGACCATCGCGTAGGGGGCGGCGAGCACGGTCTCGCCGCGATCGGTGCCCACCGAGAGCGCGCCGGTGCCCCCGTCCGGGCCGGGCAGGAGCACGACGCGCTCCGTGACCTGGGCGCAGCCCGCCAGCAGGGTCGCGAGGATCAGGACCGGCCGCCGCGTCAATCGGCCTCTCCTTTCACGTCGACCACGAATTCCGTGCCACGGATGCCCAGCGTCATGGTCGGCGTCCTGAAATTCACGTTCTCCGGCGAGCGCTTCGCGATCAGGCCGGTGATCACGCTGAACGTGCCCTTGAGCAGCGAGGCGAGCAGGCTGCCCTCGCTGGTGTTCGGGTTGTAGCGGAACTCGGTGATCAGCAGGGTGCTGTCCGGTCCGGCGGTGAGCCGGGTGTCGTCGCGCAGCGTGATGCCGACCGAGCCGTCGTGGCCGGTGCGCACGCGGTCGCCGACGAGCACCGGCGTGCCCGCGGAAGCGGGAATCCTCTGCCCGGCGCGCTCGACCGTGACGCTGCCCTGAAGCGTCTTGACCATGCCGGCCGGGCCCGCGGGCTCGGCGGCAGGCACGTGCGCAGCCCACAGGCCCGACGCCAGGGCCAGGAACAGAAGCCGGAAGCGGATTCTCATGCTCGGTTCTCTCCTGATCGCAGAGTGAGTGGGACGCGAAGCGGCGCGGGACTCGCGAGGCGCGATTATCCCATCCGCCGGGCGGATCCGGTTAATCGGCTTCGGCTGCCGCGGGGCGCGGGCGTTTCGCGTCGCGGCGCGGATTCCGGGTGCGAAAAGCAGACGGCCACGGATCGCTCCGTGGCCGTCTGGAATGCTGCTGCGGATCCGGGCGGGGCCGGTCGCCTGTTCAGCCCGCCCCGTCCGGGCGCGGGCTCAGTGGAACTGCTCTTCCTCGGTCGAGCCGGTGAGCGCGGTGACCGACGAGACGCCGCCCTGGATCACCGTGGTCACGTCGTCGAAGTAGCCGGTGCCCACCTCCTGCTGGTGCGAGACGAAGGTGTAGCCGCGGTCGCGCGCGGCGAACTCCGGCTCCTGCACCTTCTCCACGTAAGCCGACATGCCGCGCTGGGCGTAGTCCTGCGCCAGGTCGTACATGTGGTACCACATGTTGTGGATGCCGGCGAGCGTGATGAACTGGTACTTGTAGCCCATGGCGCCGAGTTCGCGCTGGAACTTGGCGATGGTGGCGTCGTCCAGGTTCTTCTTCCAGTTGAA
>DATMWM010000290.1:0-6644 GCA_035562535.1 Rhodocyclaceae bacterium
GGCAATCGATATCGCGAGAAATCAGCCACATCCACGGTCATGATCTCGCGGAACCCGGTCTCGGCCGCCAGCCAGTAAAGCGAGGCATCCGCCAGATCCATCTCGCGCTTGCCGGCTTCCGTGTAGCGCTCCATCCATGGAACCATGTCACCGAGGTGATGCGGCTCGAAGGGATACACCAGCGCTGCACCCAGTTCGATCCAGCGCAGCATCTCGAAACGCTGCGGGCATTCCAGCAGGTAGGACGCCTCGACGATGCACGGCCAGGTGGTCAGCAGCCGCAGGCCGGACGCCGACAGTTCGCGCAGCAGAGCGCGGTACCGCGCGTGATGGCGGTCATCGGCGGCGAACAGCGCGATCAGCGGACCGGCGTCAAGCAGTACGCTGCGCACGCAGTTTCGCTTTGACGCGGGCGGAGACGTTCTCGGAGGCGTGAGGATCGCCCATGGGCGCGCCGCTGGCGACGAGATCGAGCAGGTCCGACGGATTCTTCAGGCCGAGGGCGCGCTCGATGGCGTCCTTGACGAACTCCGACTTGGTTATACCCAGGCGTTTGGCCTCCTGCTCGACCCGTGCCTCGATGGCCGGCGCCAGTCTGACCGACATGGTCATGATAATCCCCGTATGCGTGTATTACGCGACTACGATAGCCCAGGCCGATCGCCTTGCCAAGCGGCTGACGTTCTACCGACCCCGTATCAGCTCGATCAGGTCGTCGGCCGAGGGCAGCGCCGCCGCCTCGCCTTCGGCCAGGATGCTGTCGGCCAGCGCGCGCTTGTCGCGATGCAGTTCGATGATCCGCTCCTCGATCGTGCCGGCGGTGACCAGCCGGTACACGGTCACCGGCCGCTGCTGGCCGATGCGGTGGGCGCGGCCCATGGCCTGATCCTCGGCTGCCGGGTTCCACCAGGGGTCGGTGATCACCACGTAGTCGGCAGCGGTGAGGTTGAGTCCGTAACCGCCGGCCTTCAGGCTGATCAGGAACAGCTCGCCCTCGCCCGCTTGGAAGGCGGCGACCCGGCGCGTGCGCTCCGCCGCCGGCGTGGCGCCGTCCAGGTACTGGTAGCGGATGCCGGCCGCGTCCAGCGGCTCGCGCAGCAGCGCCAGGAAATCGACGAACTGGCTGAACACCAGCGCCTTGTGGCCGTTGGCGGCAAGTTCGGCGGCCAGTTCCGCGAAGGCCTGGACCTTGGCGCCGGCGAGGCCGAACTCGGGGCAGGGCAGCCGCGGGTCGCAGGCGGCGCGACGCAGCCGGGTGAGCTGGGCCAGGATGTTGAGCCGCGCCTGGGCGGCCGGCAGCGTGTCCAGCGTCTTCGCGACCTCGGCCACCGCCTGGCGGCGCAGGGCCTCGTACAGGGCGGCCTCGGCCGCCTCCGGCGCCACGGTCACGATCTGCTCGGTGCGCGGCGGCAGTTCCGGCAGCACCTGGGCCTTGGTCCGGCGCAGCACGAAGGGCGCGATGATCCGGCGCAGCAGATGCTGGGCGTCGCGGTCGCGGTTGCGCTCGACGGGAACCGTGAAGCGCTCGTTGAAGCGCGACGCCGGTCCGAGCAGCCCCGGATTGGCGAAGCGCATGATCGACCACAGCTCGGCCAGGCGGTTTTCCACCGGCGTGCCGGAAAGCGCCAGGCGGAAATCCGTCTCCAGCTCGAACACCGCCAGGCTGCGCTTGGCCGTGGCGTTCTTGATCGCCTGGGCCTCGTCGGCCACCACCGTGTGCCAGGCGCGCCCGGCAAACCGCTCCTGCCCCTGCTGCAAGAGGGTGTAGGACACCACGACCAGGTCCATCGGCCCCGCGCCGGCGATCAACTCCTCGCGGTCGCCTTCGCCATAGAGCCGCGCGTTGAGTGCCGGGGCGAAGCGGGCGGTCTCGGCCATCCAGTTGCCGCAGACCGAGGTCGGCGCAACCACCAGCGCCGGCCCGCCGGCGCCGCGGGCGAGCAGCACGGCCAGAGCCTGGACGGTCTTGCCCAGGCCCATGTCGTCGGCCAGGCAGCCGCCCAGGCCGGCCGAGGCCAGCCGCATGGCCCATTGATAGCCGTCCTCCTGATAGGGCCGCAGCTCGGCCTGCAGCGTCTTCGGCGGCGCCGGCGAGGCGTCCTGCGCCGAGCGCAACCGCTCGATCGCGGCACGGAAGCCGGCATCGGCGCGGACCGGAATTCCCTCCAGCACCTCGTCCAGCCAGGCGGCCGCGGCAGGCGGCACGCGGGCGCCGTCGCGGCCCACTTCGGCGACTGCGCCGAGCTCCGCCAGCCGCTGCTTCAGCGAGCGCGTCAGCGCCGCATAGACGCCCTCGCCCATGGCGACGAAGCGGCTGCGTCCGCGGGCCGCGGCCAGCAGCGCCTCCAGTTCGATCACCCGGCCCTCGTCGATCTGCACCCGGCCGCTGACGCGGAACCAGTCCTTCTGGCCCTGCACCGCCAGGCCGAGCTGCGGCCCGTCGATCGTCACCACCCGGACGCTCCTGCCCTTCGGCCAGTCGACGGCGGCAACCGCCGGCAGCGTCGGCAGGATCTCCACCATGCCCAGCGCCTGTTCGGGGTCGTCGACCACCCATTCCGGCGCGACGCCCGGATCGCCCGGCTCGTCGAGGAAGGGCAGCGCATCCAGCACGGCGTCCAGCGCAGCCCGCTCGGCGTCCAGGTCCCGCCGCGTGCCGACGCTCTCTCCGCCGAGCGCCGCCATCAGCCGGGTGCGGCCGGACCCGGGCGCCAGCCGCGGACCGTCCGGCCCGAGCGGGGCGGCGACCAACCGCAGCATCAGGCTCTCGCCGACCGGCGCGAGTTCGGCGCGCAGGCCCGGCGCGGCCGCCACCTCGCGCGCCGCCTGAGCGTGATCGGCCTGCACCTGGAAATGCCCGGCGAGCGCGCGCAGCGCCTGCTGCAGCTCATCGTGGGCGGCCGCCGGCACGGAGAATCGCCCGGAAACCAGCTGCGCCGCCCGCCGCTGGGCGGCGGTGAAGCGGATCAGCCGCAGCCGCTGCGGCGAGTCCTGCACCAGCGTGATCGCGCGCAGGGCCTCGACCTCGCGGCGCTCCTCGGAGTCCCAGTAGTAGCGCTCCTCCGCGTCCTTGTCCGCGCGCAGCTCCGGCGTCACGCGCATGACGTAGCGCTCGCCCTGGCGCAGCACCTCGAGTTCCGGCGTGCCCTCGGTCAGCTCCACGGTCTGCTCCGGATCGCTGGCCAGGGCCACCGCCGGATGCCCGATCAGCGCGACGATGGCCGCGGGACGGTCGAGGTGGTAGCGCCTGGCGTGGGCGCGGTCCTGGCGCACGGCGCGCGCCACCTTGGCGTCCCAAGGCGGCAGCTTCTCGTTGCCGGCGATCTTCGCCAGCGACAGCGGCTTGGGTCTGCTCCAGCCGCGCGCCCCGCGCTTCTGCTCGAACGGCTCGATGTCCTCCAGCGCGCTGTGCCTGCCGATCCGGATGGCCCAGACGATGCGGGTCGCCGCGGACTCCTCGCCTGCGCCGGCCTTCTCGGCGCCCAGCGCTTGCAGCGCCGCCAGCACGTCGCGCCATTGCTCGCCCTGGCCCGAGACGAAGAACCCGCCAGGCGGATCCTGCCCGCGCAGGACCGCGGCAGCGGCATCGACCTGCGCCGCCAGCCAGTTCAGCCGGCACGGCCCCAGGCGATCGTTCAGCGCCCGGACGAACGCGGCGACGTTGTCGTCGAAGCGCCCCTTGGCCTGCCGGGACGCGAGCGCGTCGCGGCCGAGCCAGGCGGCCAGCAGCAGCCGCCAGAGTTCGTCAAGGCCGGTATGGATGCCGCGGTTCCAGCCCAGGTCGAACGGCTTCGGATCGAGGGCGAAGTCGCCGAGGCGTGCGCCGATCGCATGCGCCCAGCGGCCCCAGCCATCGTGCGGGTTCGGATCGCGCTTGCCGGCCTCGCCGACGCAGAACTTGCGCGCGGTCTCCAGATGTTTCGGCGTCTGCTGCGCCAGCAGGCAGACCGGGTAGAGCCAGGCCAGACTGGTCGGCAGGATGCGCTTGCGCGCGCCGACCTCGTCGCCGCGCCGCTTCAGTGCCGCCTCGAAGGCCGCCTGCGCGTCCGGCCAACGGCCGGTCTGGGCCAGCAGCGCCGCACGCAGCGCGTCGGCGGCCCCGGAGTCGAGCCCAGTGAGCATCCGGGAGGAATGATCAGCCTGCCCGCGATGCAGCAGCAGTTCCGCCAGGGCAAGCCGCAGGTGGGCGGGCATCGCCTCGCCTTCGGCTTCGAACCGCTCGATCGCCCAGTCGCAGACCGGGACCAGATCGGCTTGCCAGGCCAGGCAGGAGGTCGTAGCCGCCTCGAACAGCAGATCCCAGCGCAGTTCGGGGACCACGCGTTCGACGATCGCACCGTCGAATGCCTCGAAGACGGCCTCCTGGAGGATGCCGCCGGCGTCCAGGCTGCGCCCGATCGCCGAGATCATGGTCTTGACCTCCGCGGCCGGCGTGCCGGAGAACAGCGCGAGGCGCAGGATGCCGACGGTCGCCGCCCGGTCGTGGATCGGCCAGTAGTAGTGCTGGCCGCGTTCCGGCCTGTAGCCATCGTTCTGGAACAGCGCCTCGCGCAGCTGTTCCGGCCGCCGCGCCTCCAGCAGTTCGCGGTAGAGCGGCGCGCGCAGATCGTCGGCCAGGCGGTAATAGCCGTCGCGGTGCGGCATGCGCACCAGCGCGCCGCGTTCGTCGAGCAGCTTGATCGCGCTCTTCACGTCCTCCTGCGTCAGGGCGCGGCCGTCGCCGCGGCGCTCGCCGAGCAGACGCGCCAGGTTGAAAATCGCCGTGCGAGGCCGGAAGCTCCATAGCAGACTCATGGTCCTGGCGACGCCGAGCAATTCTTCGGGCAGCGCGGAAGGTTTCACGGAATCAGTGGAACGCGTGGTCAAGGTTCGAATGGCACTCGGCAGGAGTGGAGCTAGCGCGTTGCGCTAGACATCCGCCTCCACCGTGTCGCCCTTGGCCTCCATCCATTCCCGCCGCGAGGCGGCCTCGCCCTTGCCCATGAGCATGGTGAACAGCTTCAAGGTGTCCGCGGCCGCGCCCGGGCGCACGCGCACTGGCAGCACGCGGCGCGTGGCCGGCGCCATGGCGGTCTCCCGGAGCTGGTCCGGGTTCATCTCGCCCAGGCCTTTGAAGCGGCCGATCTCGATCGCCTCGAGCCGCACGCCCTCCTTCTTCAGCCGGTCGCGGATCGCGTTCAGTTCGCCCTCGTCCAGGGCATAGAGCCGCTTCGCCGGACGGTTCTTGCCCTGCGCGGGCACGTCGACCCGGTAGAGCGGCGGCTGGGCGACGTAGACGTGGCCGCGCTCGATCAGCTTCGGGAAGTGCCGGAAAAACAGCGTCAGCAGCAGGGTCTGGATGTGCGAGCCGTCCACGTCGGCGTCCGAGAGGATGACCACCTTGCCGTAGCGCAGGTTGGAAAGATCCGGCGCGTCGTCCGGACCGTGCGGATCCACCCCGAGCGCCACGCCGATGTCGTGGATCTCGGCGTTGGCGAAGATCCGGTCGCGCTCGATCTCCCAGGCGTTCTGCACCTTGCCGCGCAGCGGCAGGATGGCCTGGGTCTCCTTGTCCCGGGCGAGCTTGGCCGAGCCTCCTGCCGAATCGCCCTCGACCAGGAAGATCTCGTTGCGCGCGATGTCCTCGCTCTCGCAATCCGAGAGCTTGCCCGGCAGCACCGCCACGCCCGACTGCTTGCGCCGCTCGACCTTCTGCGCGCTCTTCTGCCGCGCCAGCGCCTGGCGGATCGAGATCTCGGCGATCGCCTTGCCGGCGTCCACGTGGTTGTTCAGCCAGATCTCGAACGGGTCGCGCACCATCGAGGACACCAGCTTCACCGCCTCGCGGGAATTGAGCTTCTCCTTCACCTGGCCCTGGAACTGCGGGTCCAGGATGCGCGCCGAGAGCACGAAGGCCATGCGCGCGCAGACGTCCTCCTGCTGCAGCTTGACGCCGCGGGGCAGCAGGCCGTGGTGGTCGATGAAGCTCTTGACCGCGTCGAACACCCCGGAGCGCAGCCCGGACTCGTGGGTGCCGCCGGCCACGGTCGGGATCAGGTTCACGTAGGATTCGGAAGGCACGGCCTCGGCGAACCAGCCGAGCACCCAGGCCGCACCCTCGCCCTCGGCGAAGATGGCGTCCTCGGCGGCGGCGAACTTCTCGGCGCCGAAGAAAGGGGCGACCGGCTCCAGTCCGCCGGCGAGTTCGCGCAGGTACTGCGGCAGCCCGTCCGGATAGGCCCAGGTCTTTGACAGCACCTGGCCGTCCGCCTGCTCGATGTCCAGATAGACCTTCACGCCGGGCAGGAGCACCGCCTTGGAGCGCAGCAGGCGCTCGAGCTCGGCCATCGGCACCTTCGGCGAGTCGAAATACTTCGGGTCCGGCCAAACGCGGACCCGGGTTCCGCTCTGCCTTCCGCACTCGCCGGCCACGCGCAGATCGGACACCCGCTCGCCGCCCTCGTGAAACTCGACCTCGTGGATGCGCCCTTCGCGCCGGACCTGCACCCACACGCGCGACGACAAGGCGGTGGTCACCGCCACGCCGACCCCGTGCAGGCCGCCGGAGAAGGCGTAGGCCGAATTGCCGCTGCGCTTGTCGAACTTGCCGCCGGCGTGCAAGCGGGTAAAGGCGAGCACGACCACGTGCTCGTTTTCCTCCGGGT
>DATMWM010000291.1:0-6450 GCA_035562535.1 Rhodocyclaceae bacterium
CTTCCGCGAGGTCGAGATGCTCGTCTGGCTCGAGGTGCTGCGCGACAAGCAGTGCGACGACCGGCCCTGCGAACTCGGCGTGCATGTCGAGGGCAAGGCCGAGGCAAAGGGCGGCTGCCCGGTGAAGATCCACATCCCGGAAATGCTGCAGCTCATGGGCCAGGGCAAGTTCCGCGAGGCGCTCGACCTGATCAAGCATTCCAATCCGCTACCGAACGTCACCGGCCGGGTCTGCCCGCAGGAGATTCAGTGCCAGGGCGTGTGCACCCACACCGGCAAGCCGATCGAGATCGGCCAGCTCGAATGGTACCTGCCGCAGAGCGAGAAGGTGGCGCGCGGCGGCGTGCCCGAGCCGAAGCAGGCCGGATTCGTCAATCCCTGGGCGAAGGCGGACAAGCCGCCGATCGCGGTGGTCGGCTCGGGGCCGGCCGGCCTGATCAACGCCTATCTGCTGTCCAAGGAAGGCTTCCCGGTGACCGTGTTCGAGGCCTTCCACGAGCTCGGCGGCGTGCTGCGCTACGGCATCCCGGAGTTCCGCCTGCCGAACGAACTGATCGACGACGTGGTCGCGCGCATCCGGCAACTCGGCGGCCAGTTCGTCACCAATTTCGTGGTCGGCAA
The DNA here is from genome assembly GCA_035562535.1 of Rhodocyclaceae bacterium. GTDB lineage: Bacteria > Pseudomonadota > Gammaproteobacteria > Burkholderiales > Rhodocyclaceae > DATMWM01. The sequence continues at coordinate 622 of DATMWM010000291.1, forward strand.
GACCGCCACGCTGGAAGGTCTCAAGCGCGCCGGATTCTGGAAGATCTTCATCGGCACCGGCGCGGGGCTGCCGCGCTTCATGAACGTGCCGGGCGAGCACCTGCTGGGCGTGATGTCGGCGAACGAGTTCCTAACCCGCGTGAACCTGATGCAGGGCCATCGCGGCGGCTACGAGACGCCGCTGCCCGAGACGAAAGGCAAGCAGGTGATCGTGATCGGCGGCGGCAACACCGCGATGGACGCCGCGCGCACCGCGCGCCGGCTCGGCGGCAACGTCACCATCGTCTATCGCCGCACGCAGGCGGAGATGCCGGTGCGCAAGGAGGAACTGCACCACGCGCTCGAGGAAGGCATCCAGCTCATGGTGCTGCGCGCGCCGCGCGAGTTCATCGGCGACAAGGACACCCACTTCGTCAAGTCCGCGGTGCTCGACGTCATCGAGCTCGGCCCGCCGGACGCCTCGGGCCGGCGCAGCCCGGTGGTCACCGGCAAGTCCGAGGAGATGGCGGTCGACCTGGCGATCATGGCGCTGGGCAACACCCCGAATCCGATCGTCAAGGACGCCGAGCCCGACCTGAAGACCACCAAGTGGGGCACGATCGAAGTCAAGCAGGGCAGCCAGGAGACCTCGATCGACGGGGTGTTCTCCGGCGGCGATGCGGCGCGCGGCGGCTCCACCGCGATCCGCGCGGCCGGCGACGGCCAGGCGGCGGCGCAGCAGATCGTCGGCGAGATCCCATTCACGTCGAGCGAGATCAAGGCGCTGGTCGCCAACGCCGAGCGCTACACCAAGCTCGGCCTGACCCGCGCCAAGATCGAACAGAAGATCGAACTCGGCCACGGCATCGTCGAGTTCGTGGTGCGTTCGCCTCTGGTGGCCAAGGCGGCCAAGGCCGGACAGTTCGTGCGCGTGCTCGGCTGGGACAAGGGCGAGCTGATCCCGCTCACCCTGGCCGACTGGGACTCGGAGAAGGGCACGATCACCCTGGTGATCCAGGGCCTGGGCAGCAGCACCATGATCATGAACATGATGCAGGTGGGCGAGGCCTTCGCCGGAATCGCCGGGCCGCTCGGGCTGCCCAGCCAGCTGCACCGCTACCCGAACGGCGAGACCGTGGTGTTCACCGCCGGCGGCGTCGGCCTGCCGCCGGTCTACCCGATCCTGCGCGAGCACCTGCGCATGGGCAACCACGTGACCCTGATCTCCGGCTTCCGCAGCAGGGACCTGGTCTTCTGGACCGGGGAGAACGAGCGCATCGGCCTGCTCCAGACCCAGTACCCGGACCGGCTGGAGGTGATCTACACCACCAACGACGGCAGCTTCGGGGTCAAGGGTTTCGTCACCGGGCCGCTGGAGGAACTGCTGAACAAGGCCAGGTCGGGCGAGGGGCGGCAGATCGGGGAAGTCGTCGCGATCGGGCCGCCGATCATGATGCGGGCGGTGAGCGACCTGACCAAGCCCTACGGCGTGCGCACGATCGCCAGCTTGAACTCGATCATGGTGGATTGCACCGGAATGTGCGGCGCCTGCATGGTGCCGGTGTCGATCGAGGGCAAGCCGGTGCGCAAGCACGCCTGCATCGACGGCCCGGAGATCGACTCGCACATCATCGAGTGGGACAAGTTCCTGCCGCGCTTCAACCAGTTCAGGGCGCAGGAACAACACAGCAAAGCCGAGCACGGCCTGACCTGAACGTCACGTTCCATCCGTGCGGCCGACGTCGGATCCGCCCGCCTCGCGGGTTCGATCCGACCGGCCCGGTCAAACGTTCGAGCTTTTGCGCGCCGACGCGGTGGCCCTGCGTCTGGCGCCGCCCAGCTTCTCCATCACCGCCTCTTGTGCGCCCGGGCGCAGCAGCGTCTCGGGATCGAGCAGGGCGTTCATCTGGATGATCCGCGCCACGCAGCCGGTCCATCCGGTCTGGTGGCTGGCGCCGATGCCGGCGCCGCTGTCTCCGTGGAAGTACTCGTAGAAAAGCACCAGATCGCGCCAGTGCGGATCCTCCTGGAACTTGCGCGCCTCGCCGTAGACGGGACGCCGCCCCGAGGCATCGCGCAGGAAGATGCGGCACAGGCGCTCGCCGAGTTCCTTGGCTACCCCGAGCAGCGTCATCATCCGGCCCGAGCCGGTCGGGCACTCGACGGTGAACGCGTCCCCGAAGTAGGCGTACAGCCGCATCAGGGCGCCGTAGATCAGGAAGTTCACCGGCATCCACACCGGCCCGCGCCAGTTCGAATTGCCGCCGAACATCCCCGAGTCCGAGTCGCCGGGCACGTAGGCCACCCGGAACTCCTGGTCGCCGTGGCGGAACACATAGGGATGCTCCAGGTGATGGCGCGACAGGGCGCGGATCCCGTAGGGGCCGAAGAACTCGCTCTCGTCGAGCATGTAGCGCAGGATGCGGCGCAGCTTGGTCGCGTCGACGATCGACAGCATGCGCCGGTCGGCGACGCCGGGCTCGCTGGGCATGTGGATGCCGCCGCAGACCTCCGGATGGCGCCGGACGAAGGCCCGCGCACGTTCCCGGAAACGCGGGAAACGCGCGAGGATGTCCTCCTCGAACACGGCCACCGAGGCCAGGGGCAGCAGGCCGACCATCGAGCGCACCTTCAGGCGCGTCGCGTTGCCGTCCGGCAGGCGCAGGACATCGTAATAGAACCCGTCCTCCTCGTCCCACATCTCGTCCTTGTGGTCGCCGATCCGGTCCATGGCGCCGGCGATATACAGGGTGTGGGCGAAGAACTTCTCGATGAACTCCTCGTACAGGGGCTCGTGCAGGGCGAGTTCGACGGCGATGCGCAGCATCTGCTGGCTGAAGAACACCATCCAGGCGGTGCCGTCCGCCTGATCCAGGTATCCGCCTGTCGGCAGCGGCGAGCTGCGGTCGAACACGCCGATGTTGTCCAGCCCGAGGAAGCCGCCTTCGAACACGTTGTTGCCCTGTCGGTCCTTGCGGTTGACCCACCAGGTGAAGTTCACCAGCAGCTTGGAGAAGGCGTATTTCAGGAACTCGACGTCGCCCTTGCCGCCGCGGCGCGCCTTGTCGAACAGGTAAAGCTGCATCGTGGCGTAGGCGTGCACCGGCGGATTCACGTCGCCGAAGTTCCACTCGTAGGCGGGCAGCTGGCCGTTCGGGTGCAGGTAGTCGTTGCGCAGCATCAGATCGAGCTGCTGCTTGGCGAAGTCCGCATCGACCATGCCCAGCGGGAGCATGTGGAAGGCGAGATCCCAGGCGGCGTACCAGGGATACTCCCACTTGTCCGGCATCGAGATGATGTCGTCGTTGTGCATGTGCGCCCAGTCGCCGTTGCGGATGCGGCTGCGCTGCCGCGCCGGCCCGACCGGGGCGGCGCCGTGTTCCGACAGCCACTTGGCGACGTCGTAGTAGAAGTACTGCTTGGTCCACAGCATGCCGGCAAGCGCCTGGCGCAACACGCGCGCCCGGTCGGCGTCGGCGCTCACCGCGGCCGGCGTGATCTCGTCGTAGAAGGCGTCGGCCTCCGACGCGCGGGCCGCGACGACCTCGTCGAACGAGGCGAACGGGTTGCCGACCTCGTCGGGCGTCTTGCGGCTCAGCCGCAGCCGGACCACTTGCATGCCGCCGGCGGGGACCGTGAGCGCATGGTCGCCCGCGACCTTGGTGCCGGCCATCGCCGGATTCACCGCATCGGTGCGCCCGTGGACCACGAAGTCGTTGATGCCGTCCTTGACGTAGGGCGAGGCGTTCGGCACGGCGAACAGCCGCTGGGTATTGGTCTCGTTCTCGGTGAAGAGCAGCGGCACCGCGCCTTCGCAGTAGAGGAAATGGTCGGGCAGCGATTCCTGGAACAGCGGGTCGGTGTGGTGCGCGTGGACGGCGGTGCAGCCTGCGGCTTCCGTCGCCTTGAGCACCGGCTTCGGCCCGCCGTCGGCCTGCGACCAGGTGTTGCGGAACCACAGCGTCGGCAGAATCCGCAGCGCCGCCGGCTCGGGACCGCGGTTGCAGGCGGTGATGCGGATCAGCACGTCCTCCGGCTCCGCCTTCGCGTATTCGACGAACACGTCGAAATAGCGGTCGCCGTCGAACACGCGGGTGTCCAGAAGCTCGTACTCGGGCTCGTGCCTGCCGCGGCGGCGATTGGTGGCGACGATGTCGTCGTAGGGATAGGCCGCCTGCGGATACTTGTACAGGTACTTCATGTACGAGTGGGTCGGCGTGGAGTCCAGGTAGAAGTAGTACTCCTTGACGTCCTCGCCGTGGTTCCCCTCGCTGTTGGCCAGCCCGAACAGGCGCTCCTTGACGATCGGGTCCCTGCCATTCCACAGCGCCAGCGCGAAGCACAGCACCTGATGGTCGTCGCTGATTCCGGCCAGCCCGTCCTCGCCCCAGCGGTAGGCGCGCGAGCGCGCCTGGTCGTGGGTGAAGTAGTTCCAGGCATTTCCGTCGGCGCTGTAGTCCTCGCGGACCGTGCCCCACTGCCGCTCGCTCAGGTAGGGGCCCCACTTCTTCCAGGGCACGCCCCTGGCCGCAGCGTCGAGACGCTCCTGCTCGACGCCTTTCGCACTCGCCTTGCTCATGAATCGCTCCATCGCTCGCCCGCAGGCCCGGACCGGGGTCCTCGCGCTTGCCGCAGGAAGCGCGTGCCTGCGGAGGGCAACGATACACGCCCCGGGGCGATATCGCTTCGGAATTTTCCGGCCGGCGCGTGCCCGGCCGAGTGCCCCTGCGGAGCGATCACGCTGGTGCCCGAACGGATTTGATCGGGCGGGGCGCGCAGCGCGTCCACCGCCCGCGGCCCGGCGACCGCCGGACCGTGCGGACGGCGGAACCCGTCACCGGCCCATGCTGGAGAGGTCGAGTTCGGCATGCGGCGTGTCCGCGACATTCTCGTCGATCATCTCGTAGATATCCTCGTCCACGATGTCTGCCGCCGGATGGTGGGCGAACGCCGGGACGGAGGTGAGCAGCGAGGCCAGGACGGTGATGCGGATGAACTTCTGCATGGGTCTATCCTCATGTGGTTGAGAGTGGGTTGCGGCCGCCTTCCTGCCGGGCCCGGACTTCCGCGCGGGGCGATCGGGCGACCGGAATCCATGATACGCAGGCGCCTTTCCGGCAGTGTTTCCCTCGGGAAACATCGGGTTACGCTGCGTTACCGCGGCCGGCACGCGGCCGCCGGCCTGCGCGGGCGCATTGCGCGCCGGCACGGCGCGGGGCTACGCTGATCGTCTCTGCGGAGATCAGCCATGAACGCAATGCCCAGGTTCCTGCCCGCCCGCCGGCCGCGCGCCGCCGCCGCGCGCCTGCTGCCCGCCCTGCTCCTTCTGCTCGCGCTGCCGCTTGCCGCCCAGGACGATCACACGGCGAAGCGCGCCCGGATGGTCGAGGAGGTCGCCGCCATGGCGAAGCTGCTCGGCAGCGCGACGGCGGGGGACGCGATCGATCCGTCCGTCATGGCGGCGATCGGCAAGGTGCCGCGCCACGAATTCGTGCCCGAGGGGCAGAAGCGGAATGCCTACGAGAACCGCCCGCTGCCGATCGGCCACGGCCAGACCATCTCCCAGCCCTACATCGTGGCGATCATGACCGACCTGGCCAGGCCGAAGCCGGGCGACGTCGTGCTCGAGATCGGAACCGGCTCGGGCTACCAGGCGGCGGTCCTGGCGGAGCTGACCCGCGCGGTCCATTCGATCGAGATCGTCGAACCGCTGGCCGGGCAGGCGAAGGAGACCCTGGCGAGGCTGGGCTACGCGACGGTGCACACGCGCGTCGGCGACGGCTACTACGGCTGGAAGGAAGCCGCGCCCTTCGACGCGATCGTGGTCACGGCCGCGGCCGACCACATCCC
>DATMWM010000292.1:0-2371 GCA_035562535.1 Rhodocyclaceae bacterium
GATGCGCTGGATTCCCGGACGGAACTTGCCGAGCTCACCGGTATCGGTGATGCGGCCTTCCGGAAACAGGCCGACCAGTTCGCCGGCGGCCAGCGCCCTGGAGACCTCCTCGTAGGCCTGCTCGAGCAGCTTCGGGTCCTCGCGCGCCGGGGCGATCGGGATCGCCCGGCCCTCCCGGAACACGAAGCTGAGCACAGGGATGCGGAAGATGGCGTGGTCCATGACGAAGCGGATCGGCCGGCGGCAGGCCGCCGCGATCACCAGTGCATCGACGAAGCTCACGTGGTTGCAGACGAGCACCGCCGGTCCCTGCTCCGGAATGTGCTCCAGGCCCTGCTTGTCCAGGCGGTAGACCGAGTGGATCAGCAGCCAGACCAGGAAGCGCAGTAGGAACTCGGGGACCAGGCGGTAGATGTAGAGCGCCACCGCCGCGTTCATCAGCGCGGTCACCAGGAAAAGCTGCGGGATGGTCAGCCCTGCCGCCAGCAGCCCGACGGCGATCAGCGAGGCGGCGACCATGAACGCCGAGTTCAGGATGTTGTTGCCGGCGATGATGCGCGAGCGGTGCTCCGGGTCGCTGCGCAACTGCACCAGGGCGTAGAGCGGCACGATGAAGAAGCCGCCGAACACCGCCAGCATGAAAAGGTCGAGCAGGATCCGCCCCGCCTGCGGCTGGGCGAGGAAAGCGCCGACGCCGGCCGCCGCGCTGACGGCCGGCACCGCGCCCGAGGGGCTGGCGAGGAACAGGTCGCAGGCGAAGAGCGTCAGGCCGATCGAGCCGAAGGGCACCAGGCCGATCTCCACCTTGTGTCCGGACATGCGCTCGCACAGCAGCGAGCCCAGGCCGATGCCGAGCGAGAACACGGTGAGCAGCAGCGTCACCACCTGCGCGTCGCCGCCGAGCACGTCCCTGGCGTAGCTTGGCAACTGGGCGAGGAACAGCGCGCCGTAGAACCAGAACCAGGAGATGCCGAGCACGGAGTTGAACACCGTGGGCTCGCGCGCGGTGAAGCGCAGGATGCGCACGGTCTCGGAGAGAGGATTCCAGTCGATCCGCAGCCCGGGCGCCGCCGCCGGCGCCGCAGGCACGTGGCGGCTGGTCCAATAGCCGGCGGCGGCCACCGCCAGCACGCCGGCGGACACCCACAGCGCGCCCTGCGGCGCCGCGGAGAGCAGCCCGCCCAGGATGGTGCCGAGCAGGATCGCCACGAAGGTGCCGCTTTCGACGAAGGCGTTGCCGCCGACCAGTTCGGACTCGCGCAGGTGCTGCGGCAGGATGGCGTATTTCACCGGGCCGAAAACCGCCGACTGCGCGCCGGTCAGGAACAGCGCTGCGAACAGCAGCGCCAGGCTGCCGGTGTAGAGGCCCGCCGCCGCCACGCCCATGATCGCGATCTCCGCCAGCTTGACCATGCGGATCAGGCGCGACTTCTCGTACTTGTCGGCAAGCTGGCCAGCCGTGGCCGAGAACAGGAAGAAGGGCAGGATGAACAGTCCGGCCGCCAGGTTGACCAGCAGCGCAGGGTCCAGGCCGGAACGCCGGCCGGCGTCGAACACCAGCAGCATGACCAGGGCGTTCTTGAACAGGTTGTCGTTGAACGCGCCCAGGAACTGGGTGAGGAAGAACGGCAGGAAGCGCCGCTGGCGCAGGAGCTGGAACTGGCTGGTCATGTCGCCGGTGGCGCGACGCGCTGGCTGTGCATACCATACGGTAACAGGTGCCGCGCCCTTCCGGGGCGCCGGCCGGGAAATGCGGGAGGGGCCCGATCTTGCTGGAGTTCGTGTTCTTTGACGACGAGGCGCGGCGGCGCTTCGTCGATTTCCTCGCCGCGCGGGGGCTGCCGTGCGAGCAGCGGCCGGACACGATGGCCGGCTGCGTGGTGGCGGTGCCCGAGGACCTGCCGGACGCGCTGTTCGCCGACATCGGCGAGCGCTACGACGCGCTGATGGCCGAGCAGTCCGCGCTGGCGGAGCGCGACGAGACGCTGGTGGCCAAACGCGTGGTCGGCATCCAGGTGACGCTGGCGGACGGCAGCGTGCGTACCGTGCGGCTGGACGGCGCCACAGGCAACCTGCTGCTCGCGCGCTTCACCCCTGAAGAGGCCCAGCGGCTGGTCGAGGCGATCGCCCGCAGCGTGGAAAACCCCGTGGACGGCCCGCTCTGCCGCGACCCCTGATCGGGATCAGTGCTCGCCGAGCAGCGGGACCAGGAACGGCGCGGCGCGCTCGGAGGCCACCAGCGTCAGCCTGACGCCGGCGCGGGTGGCGCCGACGAACAGCTTGCGCCGGCCCAGGTCGTCGAGCGCCTCGAAGTCGATCTCGGTGAGGATGACGCAGGGCGCGGCCTGACCCTTGAAGCGGTAGACCGAAT
>DATMWM010000293.1:0-5042 GCA_035562535.1 Rhodocyclaceae bacterium
CGTTGTCCGCGAAGCTCCCGCCCTCGGCCTTCATCGCTGCGATGGTGGGCGGCAGGGCGGCGATCGGCAGCCCGGCGTAGGCCTGGTTGCCGAAAAAGTGGTCGGGGTGATGGTGGGTGTTGAACACCTTCGCCACCGGGCGGTCGGTGACCTGGGCGATCGCCGCGCGCATCTGCTCGCCGTAGCGCTTCGACGGCCCGGTGTCGATTACCACCACGCCGTCGCGTGTGACGATGAAGCCGGTATTGACGATGTTGCCGCCGTTGCGGAAGCTGTAGTCCTCCTCGCGGCCGCGCAGCATGTAGGTGTCCGCGGCGATGCGCTCCGGCTTCAGGCCGTAGTCCAGCGCCTCCGCCGCCCGCGCTCCGGATGCGGGCACAAGCCCGGCCAGGCCGAGGACGGCCGCCATCCAGCGCGCGATCACCGCAGGCTCGCCTCGACGCGGTTGCCGTTGTTGTCCCGGCCGACCAGGGTCAGCGCATCGGCCGACGTGCCGGGCACGTCGAAGGAGAACACCGGGTTCTCGCTCACCGGCTCGAACAGGTCGAGCGCCATCAGTTCCCTGCCGCCGGCATCGCGCAGCGAAAGCCGCTCCAGGTGGAAGGCCGGAATGCCCGGCGCCAGGCCGGTGTCCATCGGGTGCATGATGCGTACCCGGACCCGGCGCGCGCCGTCCTGCGGCCAGACCCGGCCCTGCACCTGGTTCAGCGAGTCGGCCCAGTTGCCGCTGCTGCGGCCGGTGCTCGGGGCGGTGCAGCCGCCTCCGGTCGCGCTGACCCAGACCCCGCCCACATGCCAGACGCCGTCGGCCGTCTGGGCCAGCGCCCGGACCGGACTGGCCTGCTGCAGCTTCATGCGGAACGCCAGCGCCGGCCTGGCGCCGGATGGTCGGAACTCGAGCACCTTGACGATCGGGTTGAAGTCGGCGATCACCACCACTTGGCGCACTTCCTCGAGTCCGTCGATCTTCACGGAAACCGGGACGTTCAGCGAATCCTCGGCCAGATTCGGCGCCAGGACGCGCACCCGCTCGTCGAAGACCACCGGCGCGGAGCCGGTGAAGCGCCGGACCATGTCCGGCCACACCGCCGACTTCAGCGGATCCTCCGCCGCCCCGGCCCAGCCGGGGGCGAGCAGCAACAGCACAGGGAAGATCAGCGCGGACAAGCGCATCGGCGGCTCAGCAGGGTCGAGGTCGGAATCACGCTGTCGGAGCAAGCCCCGCGCCATCCGGCACCGGCCGGCTGCGGGTCGCGCGGTTCAGCGGATCACCACGCCCCAGGGGAACTCGCCCACCTTGACGTCGCGGATCGGCGCCCCGGCCTGGGCGTCGAGCACGCTAACCGTGCCCGACCGGCCGTTGGCGACGTAGAGCTTCTTCCCGTCCGGGGTCACAGCCATGTTCCAGGGCCGCTGGCCGACCGGGATGTTGCCGACCACCTTGTTCGAACCCGTGTCGATGACCATCACGTTCGCGTCGCCGCCGTTGGACACGAACACCTTCTTGCCGTCCGGCCGCATGGTCACCCCGTTGGCCTTCTTGCCGGCCGGGATGACCGCCGCCACCGACAGCTTCGCCATGTCGATCGCGTAGACCTTGTCGGCATGCTCGCAGGCCACGTATGCGGTGGCGCCGTCGGGCGTGAAGGCGATCCCGCGCGGCCGCTCGCCGACCTTGACCGAGCCTACCTGCTTGCGCTGTTCCACGTCGATGATGTCCACCTGGTCGGCTTCCTCGGCGCTCACCAGCATGCGCTTGCCGTCCGGGCTGAACACCGCGTGCTCCGGATTCTTGCCGGCGACCTTGACGTTGAACTCCTTCTTCAGGGTGGCGGCATCGACGAAGGCGATGCTGTTGCTCAGTTCCACCGCCACCGCCACCCACTTGCCGTCCGGCGAGAGGTACACGCCTTCCGGCGATTCGCCGAGGTCGACCGTGGCGACGACCTCGCGCTTGGCGGTGTCGATCACCAGCAGGGCGCTGGCAGGCTGGTCGCTGACGAACAGCCGGCTGCCGTCCAGGCTCGCGGCGGACCCGCGCGGCTTGGTGCCCGCCTTGATCGTCGCGGCCACCTCGTCGGTCGCCGTGTCGATCACCGAGATCGTGCCCGACTTCTCGTTGGCGACATAGGCGAAGGGCGCCGCGGCGGCGACCGCCGGCACCAGCAGGCAGAGGATGGACAACAGCATTCTCATGGCATGTTCCTCGAAGCGGATGGGGGGATGTCGAAGCATGGACTGCGGCCCGCCGGATCCGGTTCCGCCGGCCGTCCAGCGGCGCACACTAGCAGCTCGGATGTCCCGGCGCAAACGCGCGCCCGGCCGGGGAAAGATGCGCGGGCCGCCCCATGAGGCGACCCGCGCGGCAGAAAAAAAGGGGCGGACGTTTCTGCGCCGCCTGCCCCTATTCCACGTTCAGGGAGTGGAATCTAGAAGAATAGGATGGCGCCCAGGCCGATGGTGTCGGCCTTGTAGTTCAGCCCGTTGTGCGAGGTCTCTTTCTCGTTCACGTACTCGCCCACCAGGGTCACGTTCGGCGTCAGGCTGTAGTAGAGGCCCAGCACGTAGGCCTGGCGCTTGTCCAGCAGGTTGGGCGTGTTGGCCTCGTCGAAGCTGGTCTGGTCCAGCTTGTTCTGGCCGTAGCTCGCGCCCACCTTCAGGTCGCCGAACTTGTAGGTAAGCTGGGCGAGGAAGCCGCTGGAGTCGCGCTTTTCGCCGTTGTCGTCGTGGCCGTTGATGAACTGGATGGCATCCCCCAGCCCTTTGCCGGTGAAGCCCACCAGCATGGCTTCGGCGCCGAAGAAGCCGACCTTGCCGCCCAGTTCGTAGCCGTTGCCCTTGCGCGTGTCGCCGGCGGAGTTTTCGCCCTGCTGGAAGGCGAAGCTGCCCCAGACCTTGCCGGCGTAGTCGCCGGCCCAGTCGAAGCTCGCCAGGCCCTGGAAGCCGGGGGTGGTGGTGAACTTGAAGTCGGACCCGCCCACGCCCGCGGTGTTGCGCGGCTGAAACGCGCCGAGCGAGGCCTGGAAGCCGCCCATCTTCGGCGAGGAATAGGTGATCTGGGGCTGGAACTCGGTGTAGATGTAGCCGCGCCCGATCATGCCCAGGGTGGTGTTGATCTGGCCGCTGAAGTAGTCGCCGCCGCCCACCCCGATCAGGGTCATGTCGTTCAGGATCGCCTGCTGCTGGAAAAGCCCGATGTCCCGGCCGAGCTTGACCTCGCCCCAGCTTGCCGCGCCGAAGGACAGCCAGACGGTACGCACGTCGCCCACGGTCTGCGCGCCGTTGTCCAGCGAGGTGCCGGGCCAGAAGCCGATCGTGCCCTTGATGTCCAGTCCCTTCTGCTGCGTCGCGGCAGTGAACTTGAGGTAGCCGGGCAACAGGCCGTTCTGGATCGCCGCCTGGTCGTTCAGGCAGTTGTCGCTCAGGCCGAGCGTGCTGCCGGCGATCGAAGTACCGCTGGAATCCGGCTTGCAGTTGACGGTGGTGTAGAAGGCATTCACCGACCCGTTGATGTCCATCTTCCAGTCTTTGTAGGTGAACTCGATGGCCTGGGCATTGCTTGCCCCGAACGCTCCGATGACGGCTGCCGCGATCGCGGTGTATTTCGTTTCCCTGAACATGGATATCTCCTTTGGGTTCTGGACCATGGTCGAGCCGGCCACGTACCCGTGTCGGCCACGCTGGACGGGCCGTTCTTTCGCGGCGCCGGCCATCGCCCGCTCTACATCGCAAGGCCGGTGCCAAGGAGATAACAATATGATTTATATAGATTAAAACGGAATGCTGCGGGATTGTTGCGCAAATGTTACACAGCGCCGTCGTGCAGTTGCGACATTCAGCAACAGGTGCTAGGTTTCCCGGCAAACAAGAACACAAACGCGAAGAAGAAGAATCCAGGGCGGGTTGCGGATCGACCGATGTGTTCAGGGAGGAGGATCCCAGATGCACGTTCCGGATTCAGAACGGGTGCTCGAAGCCCGTTCGTCATGGCTGGAAACCGGCGCCATTCCCGCCGGCATACTCGAACCCGCCATAGAGGCCTCGTGGCGCCGATGCCGCGGCTACGGTCTGGCGCACGACCAGCCGCCCGACTACACCCGGGTCGGCGATGCGGCGCTGAACAGGGCGCGCGAGCGCAACCGGCCGCTGATCGACCATGCCCGGCCGATCATGGAAGCGCTGGCCGAGCAGATCAAGGCCAGCCGCAGCCAGATCGCGCTCGCCGACAGCGACGGCCTGATCGTCGAGGTGCTCGGCGAACCGCGGCCCGGCGCCCGGTCTGCCGCGCTCGCGCCGGGCGTGAGCTGGTCGGAGCGCAGCCTCGGCACCAATGGCATCGGCACCGCGCTGGCCGGCGGCACCCCGCTGGTGGTCCACGGCCCGGAACACTATCTGCTGGCCCACGAGGCGCTGACCTGCTCGGCCACGCCGATTCTGGGCCCGGACGGCCGGATCGCCGGGACGCTGGGCGTGTCCGGCGACTGGATGGGCTTCCACCCGCACACCATGGGCCTGATGCGCATGTCGAACCGGCTGATCGAGAGCCAGCTCTTCTGCGCCGCCCACGCCGACGCGATCCGCCTGCGGCTGCACCAGCGTCCGGAAGCGATCGGCACCCTGTCGGAGGGCCTGCTGGCGATTGGGCCCTCGGGCGAGATCCGCGCCGGATCGGCCGGCGCCCTGTCCCTGCTCGGTCTGGATCGCCGCCCCGCCGGGCTGAGCGTGGCCTCGCTGTTCGGCGCCGACGTGGCGGAACTCGTCGATCACGCCCGCCGCCGCTGCGGCCAGGCGCTGCGACTGTCGCTCCCTGACGGCAGGACGTTCTTCGCCCGGATCGAGCTGCCGGTGGCGCTGGTGCGCGGCCAGGAGCCCTCGCCCGCCCTGCCCGATGCGCAAGCGCGCCGCGTTTCGCGCGGCGGCCGGGACGCTGCCGCCGGCGGCCCGTCGCTGGAATGCCTGCGCACCGGCGACCCGGCGATCGAGAACATCGTCGGCCGGATCCGGCGGGTTCTCGGCTTCGACCTGCCCATCCTGATCCAGGG
>DATMWM010000294.1:0-18750 GCA_035562535.1 Rhodocyclaceae bacterium
CTCCAGGAAGGAGGCGAAGATGGTGTTGATCAGCAGCGAGATCTGGGACACGGACACGCCGAGCAGCGCCGGCAGCATCAGCCTGAGGATGCGCCGGACGCCCGGATCGCGCGGGTCGAAGGCGAAGCGCGGCAGCATGCCGATGCGCGCCAGGAAGGGAAGCTGCAGCGCGAGTTGCAGGATCCCGCCGAGGAACACCGCCCAGGCCAGCGCGGCCACCGGCGGGTCGAAATAGGGCGCGGCGAACAGCGCCATGCCGATGAAGCTCAGGTTGAGCAGCGTCGGCGTGAAGGCCGGGACGGCGAAGCGGCTCCAGGTGTTCAGGATGCCGCCGGCCAGGGAGACCAGCGAGATGAACAGGATGTAGGGAAAGGTCACCCGGGTGAGCGCGACGGTCAGCTCGAACTTCTCCGGGTTCGCCGCGAATCCGGGCGCCGAGAGGTAGATCAGGACCGGCGCGCCGGCCGCCCCGAGCGCGCTCACCGCCAGAAGCGCGAGCCCAAGCAGCGTGGCCACGCGGTCGACCAGAGCGCGCGTGTCCTCCTGGCCGCGGCGGTTCCGGTACTCGGCCAGGATGGGCACGAAGGCCTGCGAGAAGGCGCCTTCGGCGAACATGCGGCGCAGCAGGTTGGGCAGGCGGAACGCGACGAAGAAGGCGTCGGTGGCCACGCCGGCGCCGAAGGTCCGGGCGATGACGAAATCGCGCACGAAGCCGAGCACGCGGGACAGCAGGGTCATGCTGCTGACGGTGGCCAGGGCTCTGAGCAGGTTCATGCGGCGAAGGCGCGGGAGGGCAAAAAGGGGCGGTGCCCCTGCGGGCGGGACGCAATGGTAGCGGCATTCCGCGCGGCCCGCCACGCGCCGGACCGCAACTGGCTCCCGACACCGGCGCCCGACGCGCTTGCGAGCCGGCGGGCCGGCCGCTATAATGCACGGCTTTTCAGAGTCAACCGGATTCGTTCATGGCCAATACCATACAAGCGCGCAAGCGCGCCCGCCAGTCGATCAAGCGCCGCGCCCACAACGTGAGCCTGCGCTCGCGCCTGCGCACCGCGATCAAGAGCGTCCGCAAGGCCGTCGCCGCCGGCGACAAGGCGGCGGCGCAGAACGTCTTCAAGGAGGCGATGGGCACCATCGACTCGGTCGCGGACAAGAAGATCATTCACAAGAACACCGCGGCGCGCCAGAAAAGCCGCCTCTCGGCCGCGATCAAGGCCCTGGGCGCCTGATCCGCCTGCCCTGGCGGCGTCGCGCCGCCTCCGATCCTGCGGTCCACGCGACGGGGCGGCCGAAGCTATGCAAGCCGGGGTTTTTCACTTAAGATTCCGGCCTCTTCGAGGAACAGACACGGCGGCGCAAGCCGCCGTGCGCTTTTTTCAGGTCGTGCGATGTCGCATCTGATGAACACCTACGCCCGGCTGCCGGTGGCCTTCACCCACGGGCAGGGCGCTTGGCTCTTCGACGCACGTGGGCGGCGCTACCTGGATGCGCTGGCGGGAATTGCCGTGTCCACGCTGGGGCACAATCATCCGCGCCTGGTCCGCGCGATCGCCGAGCAGGCGGGCCGGATGCTGCACACCTCCAATCTCTACCAGGTGCACGAGCAGGAGGCGCTGGCGGACAGGCTGGCCGAACTGGCCGGCATGGACGAGGTGTTCTTCTGCAACTCGGGCTGCGAGGCGAACGAGGCGGCGATCAAGCTGGCGCGGATGTTCGGCCACAACAAGGGCATCGAGCTGCCGAACATCGTGGTCTTCGAAAAGTCCTTCCACGGCCGCACGCTGGCAACGCTGTCGGCGACCGGCAATCGCAAGGTGCAGGCCGGCTTCGAGCCGCTGGTGGCCGGCTTCGTGCGCCTGCCGTTCGGCGATCTCGAGGCCGTGCGCCACGCGGCGCAGAACAACCGCAACATCGCCGCCGTGCTCTTCGAGGTGATCCAGGGCGAGGGCGGCATCAACCTGGGCAGCACCGAGTTCGTGCGCGGATTGCGCGAGCTGTGCGACGAGCAGGGCTGGCTGATGATGTGCGACGAGGTGCAGTGCGGCACTGGCCGAACCGGGCGCTGGTTCGGCTTCCAGCAGGCCGGCGTCGTGCCCGACGTGGCGACGCTCGCCAAGGGGCTGGGATCGGGCGTGCCGATCGGCGCCTGCCTGACCGCGGGTCGCGCGGCGGGACTGTTCAAGCCGGGTAACCACGGCTCCACCTTCGGCGGCAATCCGCTCGCCTGCACCGCGGCCATGACGACGCTCTCGGTGATCGACGAGGACGGCCTGCTGGCCCGGGCCCGCGACCTGGGCGCGCGCATCCGGGAGGACTTCCGTGCCGCGCTGGCCGATGTCCCGAGCGTGGCGGAGATCCGCGGCGACGGGCTGATGATCGGCATCGAACTGGACCGGCCCTGCGGCGCCCTGGTCGAGCGCGCGCTCGAGCACGGGCTACTGATCAATGTCACCGCGGAACGCGTGGTTCGCCTGCTGCCGCCGCTGGTCTTCACCGACGAGGACGCCGCGCACCTGGTGAGGGGCCTCGCGCCGCTGATCCGCGAGTTCCTGGCCGCCTGAGCGCAGCTCGATGGACGGGCCCAGACACTTCCTGCAGTTCCGCGACCTCTCGCGCGAGGATCTCGACTACCTCTTCGAGCGTACCCTGCGGATCAAGGAGAAGTTCAAGCGCTACGAGCGCTACTGGCCGCTGCGCGACCGCACCCTGGTGATGATCTTCGAGAAGCAGAGCACGCGCACGCGCCTGTCCTTCGAGGCGGGCATGCAGCAGCTCGGCGGCTTCGCGATCTACCTGAACACCCGGGATTCACAGCTCGGCCGCGGCGAGCCGGTGGAGGACGCGGCCCAGGTGATCTCGCGCATGTGCGACATCGTCATGATCCGTACCTACGAGCAGGAGATCATCGAGCGCTTCGCCGGCCAGTCCCGGGTGCCGGTGATCAACGGCCTGACCAACGAGTACCACCCCTGCCAGATCCTGGCCGACATCTACACCTACATCGAGCGCCGCGGCCCGATCCAGGGCAGGACGGTGGCCTGGATCGGCGACTCGAACAACGTCTGCAACACCTGGCTGCAGGCGGCCGAGGTGCTGGACTTCAACATCCGCGTGTCGACGCCGCCCGGCTACGAGGTCGAGCCGGAGCGTGCCGGCCTCTACGGCACGGACCATTTCGAGCAGTTCGCCGACCCGATGGACGCGGCGCGCGGCGCCGACCTGGTCACCACCGACGTGTGGACCAGCATGGGCTTCGAGGCGGAGAACGAGGCGCGGCGCAAGGCCTTCGCGGACTGGCAGGTCGATGCCGAAATGATGCGCGTGGCCGGATCGGACGCGCTGTTCATGCACTGCCTGCCTGCGCATCGCGGCGAGGAGGTCGAGGCCACGGTGATCGACGGCCCGCAGAGCGTGGTCTGGGAAGAGGCTGAAAACAGGCTGCACACCCAGAAGGCATTGATTGAGTTCCTGCTGGTCGGCAGGGTGAGCGATTGATGGAGCAACGGGTGCAGCCTGTTTCGGCGAAGGCTAACCTGCGCGCAGCGCAAGTTAAGCCGCGGAGCGGCGGCCGTAGCCAAAATCCCCGGCACACCCAGAAGGCATTGATTGAGTTCCTGCTGGTCGGCAGGGTAAACGATTGAACTTCCGGAACGCATGAACATCCTCTACCTGCGCGAGAGCGACAGCCTGTACATCGAACTGCAGCCGCGCGAGGCGGCCACCGCCTGGGAAGTCACGCCCGGCGTGCTGATCAACTACGACGCGGACGGCGAGGTGGTGGGCGTGGAGATCAACGAGGCCAGCCGGCGTGCCAACCTGGACGGGCTGAAGGTCGGCAATTTTCCTGGGCCGGTGGAGAGCATAGACCGCCCGCCGCCCACCCACTGATTCGAACGGAATGTCATGAGCGACGTCAAGAAAGCGGTGCTCGCCTACTCGGGCGGGCTGGACACCTCGGTGATCCTGAAGTGGCTTCAGGACACCTACGGCTGCGAGGTGGTGACCTTCACCGCCGACATCGGCCAGGGCGAGGAACTCGAACCGGCGCGGCAGAAGGCGCTCAAGTTCGGCATCAGGCCCGAGCACATCTTCATCGACGACCTGCGCGAGGAGTTCGTGCGCGACTTCGTCTACCCGATGTTCCGGGTCAACGCCATCTACGAGGGCGAGTACCTGCTCGGCACCTCGATCGCGCGGCCGCTGATCGCCAAGCGCCAGATCGAGATCGCGCGCCAGGTCGGCGCCGACGCGGTGTCCCACGGCGCCACCGGCAAGGGCAACGACCAGGTGCGCTTCGAACTCGGCTACTACGCGCTGGAACCGAACATCCGCATCATCGCGCCCTGGCGCGAGTGGGACCTGCTGTCGCGCGAGAAACTGCTCGCCTACGCCGAGAAGCACGGCATCCCGGTGGAGATGAAGCACAAGGCCGGCGGCAGCCCCTATTCGATGGACGCCAACCTGCTGCACATCTCCTACGAGGGCCGGGTGCTGGAGGACCCGTCCCGCGAGTCCGAGGAGGACATGTGGCGCTGGACCGTCTCTCCCGAGAAGGCGCCGGACGCGCCCGAGTACCTCGAACTCGGCTACGCCCACGGTGACATCGTCTCGGTGAATGGCCAGGCGATGAGCCCGGCACAGGTGCTGACCGAGCTCAACCGGCTGGGCGGAAAGCACGGCATCGGCCGGCTCGATCTGGTGGAGAACCGCTACGTCGGCATGAAGTCCCGCGGCTGCTACGAAACCCCCGGCGGCACGATCATGCTCAAGGCGCACCGCGCCATCGAGTCGCTGTGCCTGGACCGCGAGGTGGCGCATCTCAAGGACGACCTGATGCCGCGCTACGCCAGCCTGGTGTACAACGGCTACTGGTGGAGCCCGGAGCGCAAGGCGATCCAGGTGCTGATCGACCACACCCAGCAACATGTGAATGGCAGCGTGCGCCTCAAGCTCTACAAGGGCAACGTCATCGTCGCCGGCCGCGAGTCGAAGTCCGACTCGCTGTTCGACCCGACCATCGCCACCTTCGAGGACGACGCCGGCGCCTACAACCAGGCGGACGCCGCCGGCTTCATCCGGCTCAACGCGCTGCGCATGCGCATCGCCGCCAACCTCGCCCGCAAGAAAGGCTGAGCATGTCCCAGTTCGACAACGTATCGGTCATCAAGAAGGCCAACATCTACTTCGACGGCAAGTGCGTGAGCCACACGGTGCTGTTCCCGGACGGCACGCGCAAGACCGTCGGCATCATCTTTCCCTCGTCGCTCACCTTCAACACCGGCGCGCCCGAGGTGATGGAACTGAACGCCGGCCGCTGCCGCATCCGCCTCAAGGGCAGCAGCGAGTGGAAGACCTACGGCGGCGGAGAGAGCTTTTCGGTTCCGGGCGATTCCAGCTTCGACATCGAGACGCTGGAGACCCTGGACTACGTCTGCCATTTCGGTTGAACGAATGCCGTCCTTCGACATCGTCTCCGAGGTCAACCAGGTCGAACTGCGCAACGCGGTGGACCAGGCGAACAAGGAGATCGCCAACCGCTTCGACTTCAAGGGCTCGGACGCCCGGGTCGAACTGGGCGAGAACCTGCTGACCCTGTGTGCCGACGACGACTTCAAGCTCGGCCAGGTCTACGACGTGCTCACCGCCAAGTTCGCCAAGCGCGGCGTGGACGTGCGCAGCCTGGAGCGCGGCAAGCCGGAGAAGATCAGCGGCAACAAGCTCAAGGAAGAGATCAAGGTCAAGGTCGGCGTGGACACCGAACTCGGCAAGAAGATCGTGCGCCTGCTCAAGGACAGCAAGCTCAAGGCCCAGGCGAGCATCCAGGGCGACGCGGTGCGCGTGAGCGGCGCCAAGAAGGACGTGCTGCAGGAGGCGATCGCGCTGGTGAAGAAGTCGATCGCCGACTTCCCGCTGCAGTACCAGAACTTCCGCGACTGACTGCGGCGCGGGCGCCGGGCGCGCGGTCGGCTCTCAATCCAGGGGCAGCCCCTCGATCCAGCGCGAATACAGCCGGTCGGCTACCTCGTGCAGGAGCATCAGCCGCCCGTCCATGTCCGCGTACATCTGCTCCGGCGTCTGCACCGAGGGACCCGGGTTGCCATTGACCTCGTCCGCCCACTGGCGATTCCACAGCCGGATCATCGCCTCGGTCATCTCGACGTGGCACTGCAGGCCCAGATGCGGGCCGAGCACGAAGCCCTGGTTCGCGCAGTAGCGGCTGGACAGCACGGCGGTGGCGCCGGGCGGGATGGTGAATGTCTCGCCGTGCCAGTGGAAGGACAGGAAGCCGCGCAGGCCGCCGAACCAGGCGCGCGCCGGTTCGCTGTCGGTCACGGCCGTCTCGCCCCAGCCGATCTCCTTGACCGGGTTGCGGCTTACGGTGCCGCCCAGGGCCTTGGCCATCAACTGGCCGCCCAGGCAGTGGCCGATGCAGGGCACCCCGGCGGCGACCGCCGCACGGATCAGCTCGAGTTCCCTCGAAATCCAGGGCAGGTCGTCGTTGACGCTCATCGGGCCGCCCATGAAGCACAGTCCGGAAAACCCGGCCGGATCGGACGGAACCGGGTCGCCGGCATCGACCTTCACGAGCACGTACGGGATCGAGTGCCGGTCGAGGAATGTGGCAAAATACCCTGGGCCTTCCCCCGGGCTGTGGCGAAATATGGCGATGGGTTTCATGCGCATGCCTTATGCACGATTCGTGCCGAATTCTATCGCCCTGGCGCTCTGGGCGGTATTACATCTGACTGCGGCGCATGCGGGAACCGACGTCGCGGTAGTCGGTCTGTTCCCTGGTAAGGCGGTCCTTGTGATCAACGGTGGTGCGCCGCGCACCGTTTCGGTGGGCGCGCGCACGAGCGATGGTGTGCGCCTGGTTTCGGTGGATGGCGAGGCGGCGACGCTCGAGTTCGACGGCGGCCGCCACCGCATCGCCATCGGCGAGCGGTCGGTCGCCGCCGCCGGCGACACCGCGGCGGCCCCGGTCACCCTGAACGCGGACGGCCGCGGCCATTTTCTCACCGAGGGCAGCATCAACGGCGCCCCGGTGCGCTTCATGGTCGATACCGGGGCGACGCTGGTGTCGCTGGGCGCGGCGGATGCGGTGCGCGCGGGCATTCTTTACCGCAAGGGCGAGCCCGCAATGACGATGACCGCGAACGGACCGGCGCAGGTCTGGAAGGTGAAGCTCGATTCGGTCAAGGTGGGCGGCATCACCCTGCACGATGTCGATGGCGCGGTCCACGGCGGGGATCTGCCGCTGGTGCTGCTTGGAATGAGTTTTCTGAACCGCATGGAAATGAAACGCGACGGCGACCGGATGGTGCTGCGCCGCCGCTTCTGAACCGATGACGATCGCGACCCTGCCCGAAACGCCCTCCGTCTCCGCCGACTGGCTGCGGGACCGCTTCGCCACGGGCGGCGAGTTCGACCGCGCCGTGTCCGAGGGCGGGCTGCCGGCCCGGATGATCCCGGCCGCGGTGCTGGTGCCGGTGGTGCAGCGCGACGACCATCTCACGGTGCTGTTCACCCAGCGCACGGCGCACCTGAACGACCATCCCGGCCAAGTAGCCTTCCCCGGCGGGCGCTGCGAGGCTTCCGACGCCGGCCCGGTCGCCACGGCGCTGCGCGAGGCGGAGGAGGAGGTCGGTCTGGCGCGGGACAAGGTCGACGTCCTGGGCACGCTGCCGGAATACCGGACCAGCACCGGCTTCGTCGTGACCCCGGTGGTCGGGCTGGTCCGCCCGCCGCTGGAGTTGAGGCTGGACGCCTTCGAGGTCGCGGAGGTCTTCGAGACGCCGCTGGCCTTCCTGCTCGATCCGCGCAACCATCAGCGCCTGAACATGGAGATCGCCGGGGCGATGCGCCAGTTCTGGGCCATGCCTTTTCAGGGCTATTTCATCTGGGGCGCCACCGCCGGCATGGTGGTGAGCCTGTACCGCTTCCTGTTCGGCCTGGATCGCTAGGGTCTGTTGGCATACGACGGCCGGTCACGCAAGGGTCGGGCCGGGATGCAGCGCAAGGCGCCGCGAGCGCTACGTAGTCGCTCTACGTAAGCGAGCGGCAACGGGGCGATGCACCCGGCCCGGCCCTTGCCCTTCGGGTTGCCCCGCAATGCGGTCGCTGCGGCGTTGCTCGGCTCGCCAATGGAACGACCATTGGCTTCACCTCGCGCCTTGCATCGCCTCGCATTGCGGGGCAACGTGATCCGGCCGCTGTATGCCAATAGACCCTCGCGCCGGCGCGGCCGGCGGGCGATTTGTGCTATCTTGCCGCTTTTTGATGCGCGCCCGTCCGGGCCGGCGTGACCGACGCGGCAGCTCATGACGCTGGTTTCCCTGATCCTCGCCTTCGTTGTCGAGCAGCTCCGGCCGCTGGACGGCGCGAGGTACGTCTCGGCGCCGCTGGCGCGCCTGGCGGATTTCTTTCAGCACCGCTTCAACGACGGCATCGTCCGCCACGGCACCCTGGCCTGGCTGCTGGCTGTGCTCCCGCCGGTCGTCGCCGTCGGCGCGATCCATTTCTTCCTGCACGAGGCGCAGCCGCTGCTGGCGCTGTGCTGGGACGTCGCCGTGCTCTACTTGGGCATGGGATTCCGCCGCCACAGCCAGGCCTTCGCCGACATCCAGGCGGCGCTGCGCATGGGCGAACTGGAGCGCGCGCGCGCATTGCTCGGCCGGTGGCGAGGGCACCTGGAGGATCGCGCCTCCTCGGAGGAGGTGGCCCGCCTGTCTATCGAGCAGGCGCTGCTTGCCTCCCACCGCAGCGTCTTCGCGGTGGTCTTCTGGATGGTGGTGCTGCCCGGGCCGGCGGGCGTCGTCCTCTACAGGATGGCGGAGTTCCTCGGTGAGCGCTGGGCCGGTCGGGCCGATCCGGAACTGCGCGCCTTCGGCTGGTTCGCCGTGCGCGCCTTCGAGGCGATCGACTGGCTGCCCGCGCGGATCACGGCGGCCTCGTTCGCCATCGTCGGCGACTTCGAGGACGCGATCTACTGTTGGCGCGCGCAGGCGGCGCGATGGGCCGACCGGGCTTCCGGTATACTGCTGGCCAGCGGCGCCGGGGCGCTAGGCGTGCGCCTCGGAATGCCGGTCTACGAGTCTGGCGAGATCGTCGAGCGGCCCGAGATCGGGCTGGGCGACGATGCCGATGCCGATTACATGCAGAGTGCGATCGGTCTGATCTGGCGCACGGTCGTGCTGTGCCTTCTTATTCTGGCCCTGCTCACCGTCGCCACCTGGGTAGGAAACTGAATCGTAGCGAGGAGGAAACCAAGATGGCAGACAAGAGGGAAGTGGTATTCGTCAGTGCGGTGCGCACCGCGATCGGTGACTACGGCGGCACGCTGAAGGACTTCGCGCCGACCGATCTGGCGGCGCGCGTGGCCAAGGAGGCGGTGGCCCGCGCCAAGCTCGATCCGGCCCAGGTGGGCCACGTGGTCTTCGGCAACGTGATCCACACCGAGGCCAAGGACATGTACCTGTCCCGCGTGGCGATGATCAACGCCGGAATTCCCAAGGAGACGCCGGCGCTGACGCTGAACCGCCTGTGCGGCTCCGGCTTCCAGGCCATCGTGACCGCGGCCAACGCAATCGTGCTGGGCGACGCGGATGCGGCGCTCGCCGGCGGCGCCGAGTCGATGAGCCGCGGCGGCTACCTGCTGCCCACCGCGCGCTGGGGCACGCGCATGAACGACGGCAAGATCGTCGACATGATGGTCGGGGCGCTTACCGACCCGTTCGACACCGTTCACATGGGCGTCACGGCTGAGAACGTCGCCGCCCGCCACGGCATCACCCGCGAGATGCAGGACGCCTTCGCGGTCGAGTCGCACAAGCGCGCCGCCGCCGCCACCGCGGCCGGCCACTTCAAGGACCAGATCCTCCCGATCGACATCCAGAGCAAGAAGGGCGTGGTCCAGTTCGCTGCGGACGAGCACATCCGCGCCGACGCCAGCGTCGAGGGCATGGGCAAGCTCAAGACCGTCTTCAAGAAGGATGGGTCGGTCACCGCGGGCAATGCCTCCGGCATCAACGATGCCGCCGCGGCGCTGGTGATGATGGAAGCCGGCGCCGCCGCGAAGGCCGGCGTCAAGCCGATGGCCCGGCTGGTCTCCTACGCCTATGCCGGCGTGGAACCGGCCTACATGGGCGAGGGTCCGATCCCCGCGGTGCGCAAGGCGCTCGACCGGGCGGGACTCAAGGTGTCCGACATCGACCTGATCGAGTCCAACGAGGCCTTCGCCGCCCAGGCGCTGGCGGTGTCGAAGAACCTGGACTTCGATCCGGCCAAGGTGAACCCGAACGGCGGCGCGGTGGCCTTGGGCCACCCGATCGGCGCGACCGGTTCGATCCTGACAGTCAAGGCGATCTACGAACTGCACCGCACCGGCAAGCGCTACGCCATCGTCACCATGTGCATCGGCGGCGGCCAGGGCATCGCCGGCATCATCGAGCGGCTGTAAGCCTCGCGGCCGGCATCCTGGCAGGGATGCGCCGAAGACGACGCCCCGCTTGCGGGGCGTCGTCGTTTCCAGGGCCGGTTCCGGTGACTCGCGCACCAAATCGAGCGCGGCCGCCCCGTCGTGGTGCGTAACCACGTGCAAATTCGTTCCGGACCAGACGATTCGTGCGTTTCGGCGTGTGGCACGGAATTCGCTGCTGTGCGGAAAACGAGATCAACCGTCACGGTCGAGTCGAATGGCAGTCACCAGGTTCTACAACGAGATGTATGCCGCCGACGGCGCGGTTAGGCCGCATTATGCGGAGTTCGCCGCCTGGCTGAAGGGCACGCCGATGGAGCGCATCGCCCGGAAGCGCTCGGAGGCGGACATGCTGTTCCACCGCGTGGGCATCACTTTCGCCGTCTATGGGGAGGAGGCCGGCAAGGAGCGGCTGATCCCCTTCGACGTGATCCCGCGGATCATTCCCGCCGCCGAGTGGCGGGCGCTGGCCGACGGCCTGCGCCAGCGGGTCAGGGCGCTGAACGCCTTCGTCCGCGACATCTACCACGACCAGGACATCGTCCGCGCCGGGCGCATCCCGCCCGAGCAGATCTTCCGCAACGCCCAGTACCGTCCCGAGATGCAGGGCGTGGACGTGCCCCGCGACATCTATGCCCACATTGCCGGGATCGACGTGGTGCGGGCCGGGGAGGGCGAGTTCTACGTGCTCGAGGACAACCTGCGGGTGCCCTCCGGCGTGTCCTACATGCTGGAGGACCGCAAGGTGATGATGCGGCTCTTCCCGGAACTGTTCGCGCGCTACCCGGTGGCGCCGGTTGACCATTACCCGGACCTGCTGCTGAACACGCTGCGGGCCGCCGCGCCCCAGGGGGTGGTGGATCCCACGGTGGTGGTGCTCACTCCCGGCGCCTACAACTCGGCCTATTTCGAGCACGCCTTCCTCGCCCAGCAGATGGGCGTGGAACTGGTGGAGGGCCCGGACCTGTTCGTCGAGGACGAGGCTGTGTACATGCGCACCACCCAGGGGCCGAAGCGGGTGGACGTGATCTACCGCCGCATCGACGACGACTTCCTCGATCCGCTCGCCTTCCGCGCCGACTCGATGCTCGGCGTGCCGGGACTGCTGGCGGCCTACCGCTCCGGACGGGTGGCGCTGGCGAACGCGATCGGCACAGGCGTGGCGGACGACAAGTCGATCTACCCCTACGTGCCGGAGATGATCCGCTTCTACCTCGGCGAGGAACCGCTGGTGCACAACGTGCCGACCTACATGTGCCGCAAGCCGGACGACCTGTCGTACGTGCTCGACCATCTCGCCGAACTGGTCGTCAAGGAGACCCACGGTTCGGGCGGCTACGGCATGTTGGTCGGACCGGCGTCCACCCGGGAGCAGATCGAGGAGTTCCGCGCCCGCGTCATCGCCAGCCCGGACAAGTACATCGCCCAGCCGACGCTGGCGCTGTCGGCCTGCCCGACTTTCGTCGAGGCCGGAATCGCGCCGCGGCACATCGACCTGCGCCCCTTCGTGCTTTCGGGCAAGGACATCAACATGGTACCCGGCGGGCTGTGCCGGGTGGCGCTGCGCGAGGGTTCGCTGGTGGTCAATTCCTCCCAGGGCGGCGGGACCAAGGACACCTGGATACTGGAACACTGAGCCATGCTGAGCCGCACCGCCGATCACCTCTACTGGATGGCGCGCTACACGGAGCGCGCAGAGAACATCGCCCGCATGCTGGACGTCACCTACCGGGTCTCGCTGCTGCCGAACCGCTCCGACCGGGGCTGGCGCGCGGCGCTGTCGATCACCGGGTTGGAGGAGGCCTTCGACGGCCGTTTCGACGAACTGACCGCGGAGAACCTGCTGCGCTTCATGGCGCTCGACCCGGAGAACCCCTCCAGCATCTACAGCTGCGTGCGCGCGGCGCGGGAGAACGCCCACGCGGTGCGCGGCACGCTCACCTCGGAGGTCTGGGAAACGATCAACACCACCTGGCTCGAGATGCGCAACCGGCGCCTGTCGGACCTGCTCGGCGCCGAGATCAGCGACTTCTTCGAGTGGGTCAAGTTCCGCTCCCACCTCTCGCGCGGCGTCACCGTGGGCACCATGCTGCAGGACGAGGCGTTCAGCTTCGCCCGGCTGGGCACCTTCCTGGAGCGGGCGGACAACACCGCGCGCATCCTGGACGTGAAGTACGACGACGCGCTGCTGCCGAGCGAGGAAGAAGCGGGCAGCGCCGCCGACTACTACGAGTGGGGCGCACTGCTGCGCTCGGTGTCCGCCTTCGAGATCTATCGCAAGGTCTACCGCGACCTGATCAGCCCGATCCGCGTGGCCGAGCTGCTGGTCCTGCGCGACGACATGCCGCGTTCCCTGCACCGCTGCATGAACGAGGTCTACGCGATCCTCACGACCGTGGCCAACAGCCAGTCGAGGGAGACCGTGCGCCGCGCCGGCGAGCTGCATGCCGCGCTGCATTTCGCCCGCATCGAGGACATCGTCAGCGCCGGGCTGCACGACTGGCTCACCGACTTCCTCGGCCGCACCGCCGACCTGGGCAACCGGATCGCTGCCGACTTCCTCGTACCCATGACCGTCCAGTGAGGCCGCCATGCTGCTGAACATCCGCCACGAAACCATCTGCCGCACCGCCCAGCCGGTCCCGTACAGCATCCGCCAGTTGCGCCTCACGCCCCGCCGCGAGGCGACCCAGCGGGCGGTATCCTGGCGCATCTCGGCGCCCGGCCGGGTCCGCCAGATGACCGACGCCTACGGAAACGTCGCCCACCTGATGACCCTGGACAGGCCGCTCGCCGAGATCAGCATCGTGGTGACCGGCCAGGTCGAGACAGCGGACGCGGACACCCATGTGCTGGCCGATCCCGGCGCGATCTCGCCGCTGGCTTACCTCACCGAGACGCCGCTCACCCGCGCCGACGAGGCGATCCTGCAGCTCGCCCACGACCACGTGCGCACCGGGGCCGACCGGATGAGGTCGCTGATGGACCTCATGCCCGAGATCGCCTCGCGGGTCGTCGCGCCGGCCGGCGCGCCCGGGGGCGAGCGCAGCGCGCCGGAGGTATTCGCACAGGGGCAAGGCAGCAGCGAGGATCACGCCCACCTGTTCATCGCCTGCTGCCGCTCGCGCGGCATTCCTGCCCGCTACGTCAGCGGCTACCTCTATACCGGAGCGCATCCGGACACCGCGGCCCATGCCTGGGCCGAGGCCTGGATCGACGGCTATGGCTGGGTCAGCTTCGACGTCACCCGCTCGCGCCTGGCGGGCGGCGAGTACTGCCGCCTGGCGGTAGGCCGCGACTACCTGGACGCCTGCCCGGTGCGCAGCGTGCGCCGCGACACCGAACTGGTCTCCTCGGTGCGCGTGGACGCGCAGCAGCAACAGCAGCAATAGCCGGCTCCGCGGGCCCGCGCTTGTCCGCCGCGGCCCGGGCCGCTAAGATCCGCGCTTTTGCCGGGGATCCCCGAACATGACGTATTGCGTCGGCATGCTGCTCGACGCCGGCCTGGTGTTCCTCTCGGACTCCAGGACCAACGCCGGCGTGGACCACATCAACACCTTCCGCAAGATGACGCTGTACGAGCGCCCGGGCGACCGGGTGCTGGTGCTGATGTCCTCGGGCAACCTGGCGATCACCCAGTCGCTGGTCAACATCCTGCGCGAGCGGCTCGGCTCGGAGCAGGGCGCGCCCAATCTCTACAACGTGCCCAACCTGTTCGAGGCGGCGCGCTGCGTCGGCGAGGTGCTGCGCGAGGTGCACGCCCGCGACGCGGAATCCCTGCAGCAGTTCGGCATCGACTTCACCGCCGCGTTCATCCTCGGCGGCCAGATCCGCGGCGAGGAGCCGCGGCTGTTCTGCATCTATGCCGCCGGCAACTTCATCGAGGCGACCCGCGACACGCCCTACTTCCAGATCGGCGAGTCCAAGTACGGCAAGCCGATCATCGACCGGGTGGTGCGCTGGCACACCAACCTGGACGAGGCGGCCAAGTGCGGGCTCGTGTCGATGGACTCGACCATACGCTCGAACCTCTCGGTGGGCATGCCGCTCGATCTGGCCTGCGTGCGCCGCGACGACCTGCGCGTGCTGCGGCACATCAGCGTGGATGCCGACAACGCCTACTTCAACATGATCCGCAGCCGCTGGGGCGAGCAACTGCGCCGCGCCTTCACCGAACTGCCGGATCCGGACTGGCTCAACGTCGACTGACCTGCTCCAGTTCGGCGCGGATCGCCCGGTAGTGCTCGAACCGGCGCGCGTTCAGTGCACCGTCGGACACGGCCTCGCGCAGGGCGCAGCCCGGCTCGGCCTCGTGCCTGCAGTCGCGGAAGCGGCAGCGGCCCAGGTGGGGCGCGAACTCCGGGAAGCCGCGCTCCACCTCGGCGAGCGCGACGTGGTGCAGGCCGAACACCTGCAGGCCGGGGCTGTCGATCAGGGACGAGCGCGCGTCCAGCGCGTACAGGCGCGAAAGCGTCGTGGTGTGCTTGCCCGAGTCCAGCGCCCGCGAGATCTCGCGCGTGGCCGCGCCCGCATCCGGCACCAGCGCGTTGACCAGCGTGGACTTGCCCATGCCGGACTGGCCGACCAGGATGCTGGTCTCGCCTTGCAGCATGGAACGCAGCGGCTCGGCGTTCGTCCTGGCGCACAGCGCGACGACCGGGTAGCCGGCCTGGACGAAGGGCTGCAGCCGCTCCCGCGCCGGCCCCAGCCGGTCGGCCAGGTCGGTCTTGTTCAGCACGATCGTCGCCTTCAGGCGCTGGCTCTCCGCGGCCACCAGGCAGCGCGACAGCAGTTCGTCGGCGAAGCCGGGCTCGGTGGCCACCACCGCCACGACCCGGGTGACGTTGGCCGCGATCAGCTTCTCGCGGAAGGCATCGCTGCGCCAGAGCAGCGCGCTGCGCGGCTCGATGCGGACGACCACGCCCTGGTCGGTGCCGGACAGTTCGACCGCGACCCGGTCGCCACAGGCCAGCGTGCTCTTCTTGCCGCGCGGGAAGCAGTCGATCACCCGGCCGTCGGCCAGCCTGACCGCGTAATGCCGGCCGTGCGCCGCCACCACCAGCCCGGCGGCCTCGGGCTGCGTCATCCTCCCCGGAACCTGCGCGGCGTCGCGGGGGGCGGCTACTTGAACTTGTAGAACCTCTGGTTGAGATACGCAGCCACGTTCGCCTCGTCCTCGGGGAACCAGCCGGCATTGGTCTGGGCGGAGCAGGCGCCCACCCGCTGCAGCAGCGCCTGCGGCGTGGTCACGAGGCGGCCCTGGCGGGTGTAGATGCCCGAGCCGTCGCCGCCCATCAGCTTGACGTGGCAGGACTCGCAGTTCTTTTCCTTCACCAGCTTTTCGCCGACCTTCGGGTCCGACTTCGGGAAGGGCTCCGCTATGGCGCTCGCCGAAAGCAGCGCCAGCGCGATCAGGGTGGTGGCTCGCAGCATTCTGTATTCCTCCTAGGTTGTCTGCAGCCGCGCCACGCGGATCGCGGCCGGCGGGTGGGAATCGTAGAACTTCGAGTAGAGCGGGTCGGGCGTGAGCGTCGCGGCGTTGTCCCGGTAGAGCTTGACCAGCGCAGCTACCAGGTCGGAGGCCCGCGCCTGGCGGGCGGCATAGGCGTCCGCCTCGAACTCGTGCTTGCGCGAGACGAAGCTCGCCAGCGGCGCCAGCGGAAACAGGAACACCGGCAGCACCAGGGAGAACAGCACCAGGGCCGCCGCCGTGCTCTGCGCGCTCATGCCCAGCCCCTCGTAGAACCAGGCCTGGCCGATCAGCCAGCCCATCAGCCAGAACAGGCCGAGCATGCCCAGCGCCATCGCGGCGATGCGCTTCCAGACGTGATGGTGGCGGTAGTGGCCGAGTTCGTGGGCGAGCACCGCCTCGATCTCCTCCGGCCGCAGCCGCTCGATCAGGGTATCGAAGAAGACGATGCGCTTGGCGGCGCCGAAGCCGGTGAAGTAGGCGTTGCCGTGGCTGGAGCGCTTCGAGCCGTCCATCACGAACAGGCCGCTCGAGCGGAAGCCACAGCGCGTCAGCAGCGACTCGATGCGCTCCTTCAGGCTCTGGTCGGCCAGCGGCGAGAACTTGTTGAACAGCGGCGCGATGAAGCTCGGGTAGATCAGCAGCACCAGCAGGTTGAAGCCCAGCCAGAAAAGCCAGACGTAGAACCACCACAGGTCGCCCATGCGCTGCATCAGCCAGAGCACCACGAACACCACAGGCAGGCCTATGGCGGCGGCGAGCAGCGCCTCCCTGCCCAGGTCGGCGACGAACAGCCGCCAAGTCATCTTGTTGAAGCCGAAGCGCTGCTCCAGCACGAAGGTGCGATACAGCGAGAGCGGTAGGTCGACCAGGAAGCCGATCACCGCGACCGAGGCGATGAACGCCATGCCGTGGGCGTAGCCGCCGGCGGCGAAGGTCGCATCCCACGCATCGTGCAGCCATTGCAGCCCGCCGCCCAGCGTGAAGGCGAGCAGCAGGAGCGCGCCGACGCCCACCTCGACCAGGGCCAGCCGGACCTTTGCGGACGTGTAGTCGGCGGCCTTGCGGTGCGCCTCCAGCGGGATCGCCGCGCTGAACGCCGCCGGCACCGCCTCGCGATGCGCGGCGATGTGGGCGATGTGCCGAAGCCCCAGCCAGACGCGCATGGCGGTGGTCAGGACGAGGGCGGCGATGAACAGGGCGGTGAAGCTCATTGGGGGGATTCCGCGTTGGGCCGACGGGCCGACGCATCTATGACAGAATGGCGCCCTTTCGGTTCGACGGCGCCTCGGGCGGCGGCAGATTATGGCACAGGACCAGAACAACCTGATCTGGCTGGACATGGAGATGAGCGGGCTGAATCCGGACACCGAGCGCATCCTGGAGGTGGCGCTGGTGATCACCGACGGCGCCCTGGAGACCGTGGCCGAGTCGCCGGTGAAGGTGGTCCGCCAGCCCCAGTCGGTGCTGGACGCCATGGACGAGTGGAACCGCAACACCCATGGCCGCTCGGGCCTGATCGAGCGGGTGAAGGCTTCGCCGCATTCTGAGGCCGAGGTCGAGGCGCAGCTCCTGGAATTCGTGCGCCAGCACGTCCCGGCGCGGACCTCGCCGATGTGCGGCAACTCGATCTGCCAGGACCGGCGCTTCATGGCCCGCTACATGCCGCGCCTGGAGGACTACTTCCACTACCGCAACCTGGACGTCAGCACGCTCAAGGAGCTGGCGCGGCGCTGGAAGCCGGAGATGGCCAAGGGCGTGGTGAAGAACGGCAAGCACCAGGCGCTCGCCGACATCTACGAGTCGATCGCCGAACTGCGCTACTACCGCGACAACTTTCTGCGGCTGTAGCCCTGGTCACCCGCGCATCGCGCGCACCGCCCGCATCAGCCCGGCGGTGGAGCCGTCCATTCCTGCTTCCGCCGCCCCGGCCGTGGCCAGCGCGCGGGCCATCTGCTTGCCCAGTTCGACGCCGTACTGGTCGAAGCAGTTGATGCCCCAGATCCAGCCCTGCACATAGACCTTGTGCTCGTAGAGCGCGATCAGCCTGCCGAGCGCGCGCGGGGTGAGCGCCGGGAAGAGCACGGTCGAACTCGGCTGGTTGCCCGGGCAGACGACGTGCGGCGCCAGCCGCGCCGCCTCGTCCCCGGCCATGCCGCGCGCCAGCAGCTCCCGGCGCGCCTCGTCCTCGGTCTTGCCGAGCATCAGCGCGGCGCTCTGGGCGAGCGCGTTGCCGACCAGCGCCTCCTGCGCGACTCCGGCGGCGCCGACCGGCACCACGAAGTCGATCGCCACCCGGCGCGTGCCCTGGTACAGGAGCTGGTGGTAGGCGTGCTGGCCCACGGTGCCCGGGCCGCCCCAGAGGATGGGCGCGGTCTGAACCGGCACCGGTTGCCCTTCGCGGTCCACCCGCTTGCCGTTGCTCTCCATCTCCAGTTGCTGGAGGTAGTCGGGCAGTTCGGCGAGCCCGCTGGAATAGGGCAGCACGGCCAGGCTGTCGGCGCCCAGGAAGTCGATGTTCCACAGCCCGATCAGGCCCATCATCACCGGCAGGTTGTGCTCGAAGGGCGCGGCGAGGAAATGCTCGTCCATGTCGCGCGCGCCGGCCAGCAGGTCGCGGAATCCCTCCGCGCCGATCGAGCAGGCCAGCGGCAGGCCGATCGCCGACCACATCGAGAAACGCCCGCCGACCCATTCCGGCAGTTCGAAGCAGCGCGCCGGATCGATGCCGAACGCCGCCGCGGCTTCAAGGTTGTTGCTCACGGCGTAGAAGTGGGCCCCGGCGGCCTGCTCTGAGCCGAGC
>DATMWM010000295.1:0-8894 GCA_035562535.1 Rhodocyclaceae bacterium
GACATCCCTAGTTGCCGGCCCTGCCCTCGTCCGCAGCCGAGGCTGGGCCCCTGCCCCCGGCCGGTTTCGCGCGGAGGCTTGCCAGCATGCTCTACGAGTCGCTGCTGCTGCTCGGCGTACTCAGCCTGACCTTCCTCGTGCCCTATGTGGTGATCGGCTATGCCTGGGGTGTCTCGGTCCATGGGGCGATCGAGTGGCTGCACCTGTTTCTGGTCACGGGGGCTTATTTCGTCTGGTTCTGGCGCAAGGCCGGCCAGACCCTGGCGATGCAGACCTGGCGCGTCCGCCTGGACGGCGCGAACGGCGGGCGGGTGACGCTGCGCCAGGCGCTGCTGCGCTACGCGCTGTGCTGGCCCAGCGTGCTCGGCCTGTTCGGGCTCCTCTGGGCGCTGGTCGATCGCGACCGCCAGTTCCTGCACGACCGGCTCGCCGGATCCCGCTTGGTACTCGTCCCGCCTGCGAAGCGCTGAAGCGAAGTCAGAGGTTGCGAACAGGCCGTAGCGAGCGGCCCGAGGGCAAGGCGCGCGGCGCGCAGCGACGAGACAACCGGCCGCATAGCGGCCCGTTGCGGTGCAGACTCATGGCGCCGCAGGCGCCGTGATGTCGGAGCCACATATCAGATAAATAGGCGAGGAAGCGAGCACCGCGCAACGCAGTACTCGGGGCGCGCAGTAGGTCTGTTCGCAACCTCTCAGCGGCGCTCCACCCACCAGAGCATCCCCGCCGCCGCCGCCAGGAAGATCAGGCTGGGCGCGAAGGCCGCCACCGCCGGGGGCCAGCTGTTGATGATGCCCAGGCTGGAAAAGAGCCCATTGAGCAGGTGGAACAGCACGCCGATCATCACGCCGGCGAAGATGCGCACGCTGACGCCGCCGAAGCGGTGCATGCGCAGCGCGAACGGTAGCGCCAGCGCCAGCATCACCAGCGTGGCCAGCGGGTACACCACTTTCTTCCAGAGCGCGATCTCGTAGCGCTCGGTGCGCTGCTTGTTCTCCGCCAGATGCTGGATGTACTGGACCAGATGGGGAATGGCCATGCGCTCCGGGTTCACCAGAAGCACGGCGAGGATGTCCGGATTGAGCGCCGAAGACCATTCCGTTTCGGGCAGACGCTCCACGCGCGCGGCCTGCGACTCGAAGACCGTGCGCACGACCCCGGTGAGGCGCCAGCGGTTCGGCGGCAGGTAGACGCCCTCGGCCGCGTCGCTGATGGACCGCAGCTTGTAGTCCCGGTCGAAGTCGTAGATGCGGATGCCCTGCAGCCGCGCGTCGGGCATCACGGCCCGCACGTTGACGAAGGTGTTCTCGTCCTTGATCCACAGGCCGGAGCGGAAGTCCTGCCCCACCACCGCACTCGTCGCGTTCAGCCGGAACTGCCGCCCCGCCTTCTCGGAATAGGGCGCGACGTACTCGCCGATCAGGAAGGTCAGGACCACGAAGGCCAGACCGATCTGCACCAGCGACAGCAGCAGCCGGCCGGTCGACAGCCCCGACGTCCGCAGCACCGTGATCTCGGAATTCCGCGACAGGTTGGTCAGGGCGTAGAGCGCGCCGATCAGCACGCCGATCGGCATCAGTTCATAGACGCGCCCGGGCAGCGTCAGCAGCACGAAGACCATGGCGTGCTGGATCCGGTAGCCGCCCTTGCCCAGGTCCTGCAGTTCCGCCACGAAGTCGAAGAACACGAACAGCGCCAGAAAGCCGAACAGGACCAGCAGCGAGGCGGTCACGATCTCGCGCGCGAGGTAGCGTGCGTAGGTCTTCATCGGCGCAGTCGCAGCGAGGTGTTGGCGGCGATGCGCCGGTAGAACAGGGCGAGCAGCACGACGACCATGACCAGGTGGGTAGCCGCGAGCGCCGCGGCGAAGCCGAGCTTGCCCTGCTGCACCCAGGCCTGAGCGACGTTGATCAGGTTCGAATAGATCAGGAAGATCAGGATCGCCAGCACCAGGTTGGTCGCCCGGCCGGCGCGCGGGTTCACGAACGACAGCGGAATGGCCAGCAGGGCGAGCGTCAGGGCGGAGACCGGGATGCTGATCCGCCACAACAACTGGGCCAGGTTGGCCCGGGTCGGATTCGCCAGCAGGTCCGGCAGTGGTGCCCCCTTGGGTGTCCCGGTGGCCTTCTTCGCCTCCTTCGTCTCGATCCGTATGGCATAGCGCTCGAAGTCCATCACCCGGTACTCGGGCGTGCCCGGGACGCCTTCGTAGCGCCTGCCGTTGAGCATCACGGCGAAGCGGTCGCCGTTGGGCAGGGTCTCCTGATGGCCGCCCCTGGACACCATCACGCCCAGCCTGCCGTGCTGGACCGAACTGACGAAGAGGTTCTGCACGGTCAAGGCATCCTCGGCGATGCTCTCGACGAAGAACACCCGGTCGCTGCCGCGCGACTCGTGGAAGGTGCCCGCCCGGATCTGCGAAAGTTCCTCCCGCTCGGCCACCGCCTGCTGGTAGTCGGTGCTCTTGGACACCGCCCACGGCGTCAGGAACATCACCAGCAGCGCGATCAGCGCCACCAGCGGCAGGGCGAAGACCAGGACCGGGCGCACCCAGGCGGTGAGCGGCACCCCGGAACTGAACCAGATGATCATTTCCGAGTCTCGATAGACGCGGCTCATGGTAAGCAGGATCGCCACGAACATGGTCAGCGAGAGCAGGATCGGCAGGTAGTTGAGCGCGCTCAGGCCGAGCAGGGCCAGCACCGCCTCGGAGGCGACGCGCCCGACGGCGGCCTGCCCGAGCAGGCGGATCAGCACGGTGGTGATCATGATCGCCAGCAGCGCGACGAACACCGCGCCGGCGACGTTGGCGAACTCCTGCAGCGCCGCGCGGCGAAAGATCATCGCCGCCACGGAAGAGCGCTTTGACTTTTCGCCGGGAAACCGACGATAATCTGCAACTTACGGAATTTCATCAACTTTTTTCGAGGAACGGCCTTGGAATTTAGCATAAAAAGCGCCAGCCCGGACAAGCTCCGCAGCGGCTGCGCCGTGGTGGGCGTATTCGAGCCGCGCAAGCTCAGTACACATGCGCAGGCAATCGATGCCGCATCGAAAGGCATGCTCGCCGACATCCTGAAGCACGGCGACATGGACGGCAAGGCAGGCACCACCCTGCTGCTGCACAAGGTGCCGGGCATCCAGGCCGAGCGCGTCCTGCTCGTCGGGCTGGGCAAGGAAAAGGAATTCCGCGACAAGGAGTACCGCAGCGCGATTGCCGCCGCCGTGCGCAGCCTGGACCAGACCGGCGCGGCCGACGCGACGCTCTACCTCACCGACCTGCCCCTGAAAAAGCGCGACGCGCGCTGGCGCGCCCGCCAGGCGGCGCTCGCCGCGCTCGACGTCCTCTACCGCTTCGACAGGCTGAAGTCCAAGAAGGACGAGGCGCGGCACGCCCTGCGCAAGCTCACCCTGGCGGTCGGCCGGCGCGCCGACGTCGGACCCGCCGAGGAAGCTGCGGCCCAGGGCCGGGCAATCGCCGAAGGCATGAACCTGGCCAAGGAACTCGGCAACCTGCCGGCCAACATCTGCACGCCTGCCTACCTCGCCGAGCAGGCCGCGGACCTGGCCCGAGATCACAAGCTGGCGCTGGAGGTGCTGGAGCGCGAGGACATGGAGAAGCTGGGCATGGGCTCGCTGCTGTCCGTGGCGCGGGGCTCGCGCCAGCCGCCCAAGCTGATCGTCCTGCGCTACAGCGGCGGCAAGCCGGACGCTAAGCCGGTGGTCCTGGTCGGCAAGGGCATCACCTTCGACACCGGCGGCATCTCGCTGAAGCCTGCCGCCGAGATGGACGAGATGAAGTTCGACATGTGCGGCGGGGCCAGCGTGCTCGGCACGATGAAGGCGGTGGCCGCCATGGGCCTGCCGATCAACCTGGTCGGCATGGTCCCCGCGACCGAGAACATGCCGGGCGGGGCGGCGACCAAGCCGGGCGACGTGGTCACCTCGCTCTCCGGCCAGACCATCGAGATCCTCAACACCGACGCCGAGGGCCGGCTGATCCTGTGCGACGCCCTGACCTACGCCGAGCGCTTCGACCCGGCCTGCGTGGTCGACATCGCCACGCTCACCGGCGCCTGCGTGATCGCGCTCGGCCACGTGGCCAGCGGCCTGCTGGCCAACGACGACAAGCTGGCGCGGGAGATCCTGGAAGCCGGCGAGGACGCCGGCGATCGTGCCTGGCAGCTGCCGCTCTGGGAGGACTACCAAGAGCAGCTCAAGAGCAACTTCGCCGACATGGCGAACATCGGCGGACGCCCCGCCGGCACGATCACCGCCGCCTGCTTCCTGTCGCGCTACGCGAAGAAATTCGACTGGGCGCACTTGGACATCGCCGGCACGGCCTGGCGCTCGGGCAAGGAAAAGGGCTCGACCGGGCGCCCGGTGCCGCTGCTCACCCACTTCCTGATGCAGCGCGCCGGCAGCCTGTGACCCGCATCGAGTTCTACCACGACGCGCCGGACAGGCTGGCCGCGGCCTGCCGGCTGGTCGGCGATCTGTACCGGCAGGGCCGCAAGGTGTGGATCTACGCGCCCGACCCTGCGGTGGCCGCAGCGATCGACCGCCTGCTGTGGGTCCAGCCGGCCACCGGCTTCGTGCCGCACTGCGCCGCCGAGGCGCCGCTGGCGCAGGAAACGCCGGTGCTGATCGGCCGGACGGTCGAGGAGACCGGGCACGACGATGTCCTGGTGAACCTGGACGGCGACCTGCCGCCCGGCTTCGGCCGCTTCCGGCAGCTGGTCGAGATCGTCGGCCGCAGCGACGAAGAGCGGCTGCCGGCCCGCGGCCGCTACAAGTTCTACCGCGACCGGGGCTACCCGCTCGAAGCGCGGCCCTGCCCCGGATGAGCGTGCCCGGATGACAGACGACCTGCTCGGCCGCGCCGACGCCTTCATGAAGCGCCACCGGGCCTTCGTGGCCGGCAGGCGGCAGCCGGCACCCCCGCCGGACGACCTCCCGGTGCTCACCGACGTGGTCGAGGACACCGGCAGCCCGCCGCCAGTCGCGGCGCCGGCGCAGCCCGATCCGGCGCTGATCGAGCGCCTGGTCGAGGAGCGGCTGGCCCAGGTCCTGCCGGCGAGGCTGGAGGAAGCCCTTGCCGAGGAACTGGAGGCGGTCCTGCCGCTGCGGGTGGAGGCGGCGCTTCCGGAGCGTCTCGCGGAATGGCTGCCGGACATGGTCGAGGACGCGCTGCCCGAACGGCTCGCCGCGGAACTGCCGCAGGCGGTGGAGGCGGCGCTCGCCGAAGCGCTTCCGGCGGCGGTCGAAGCCGCGCTGCCTGAGCGACTGGCCGCGCTCCTGCCGGAGGCGGTGGAGGAAGCCCTGCCCGCACGCCTGGCCGAAGTGCTCCCGGAGCGGATCGAGGAGGCCCTGCCGCAGCGGCTGGCGGCCGCGCTGCCAGAAGCGGTGGAAGCCGCGCTGCCCGAGCGCCTGGCCGAGGTGCTGCCGGAGCGGATCGAGGAGGCCCTGCCCGAGCGGCTCGCTGCCGTTCTGCCGGATGCGGTCGAGCAGGCCCTGCCGCAAAGGCTGGCGGAGGTGCTGCCCGACAAGGTCGAGGAGGCGCTCGCCGAACGCCTGACCGAGGTGCTGCCGCGGCTGGTCGAGGCGGCCGTCCAGGAGCGGCTGGCCGAGATCCTGGCGAAGGTCCAGCCGGAGATCGTCGATGCGCTGCAATCCTGGCTCGCGCGCGACGCGGCCCAGATCATCTCGCGCGAGCTCGACGGGGTGGCGGCAGGCATCAACAAGGGGCTGACCTCGCGCTTCCGCGCAGACATCCTGCCGCAGC
Source organism: Rhodocyclaceae bacterium (assembly GCA_035562535.1). Lineage (GTDB taxonomy): Bacteria > Pseudomonadota > Gammaproteobacteria > Burkholderiales > Rhodocyclaceae > DATMWM01. Next base: position 5,783 of record DATMWM010000295.1, read on the forward strand.
TCGACGCGCTGCTCGAGGCCGGACTGGAGCCCCCGCAGAAGGAAAGCTAGACCCGTCGGCTATAATCGCCGCTTTTTCGGCGACTGCCCGATGGAACTGGCCAAGAGTTTCGAACCGGCGGAGATCGAGCGCCGCTGGTATCCCGAATGGGAATCCCGCGGCTACTTCGAGGCCGGCTACGCGCCCGGCGCCCCCGCCTACTGCATCCTGCTGCCGCCGCCGAACGTCACCGGCACGCTGCACATGGGTCACGGCTTCAACCAGACCGTGATGGACGCGCTCACGCGCTACCACCGCATGCGCGGCTACAACACGCTCTGGCAGCCGGGCACCGACCATGCGGGCATCGCCACCCAGATCGTGGTCGAGCGCCAGCTCGATGCCGAGGGCATCTCCCGGCACGACCTCGGGCGCGAGAAGTTCCTCGAGCGCGTCTGGCAGTGGAAGGCGTACTCGGGCGGGACGATCACCCGGCAGATGCGCCGGCTCGGCACCTCCTGCGACTGGTCGCGCGAGCGCTTCACCATGGACGAGGGCCTGTCGCGGATCGTCACCCAGACCTTCGTCCGGCTCTACGAGGAAGGGCTGATCTACCGCGGCAAACGGCTGGTGAACTGGGACCCGGTGCTCGGCACCGCGGTGTCCGACCTCGAAGTGGCGCAGGAGGAGGAGGAAGGCAGCCTCTGGCACATCCGCTACCCCTTCGCCGAGGGCGAGGGCTACCTCACCGTGGCGACCACCCGGCCCGAGACCATGCTCGGCGACACCGCGGTGGCGGTCAATCCGGACGACGAACGCTACCGTCACCTGGTCGGCAAGCGGGTCGTCCTGCCGCTCACCGGCCGCACGATACCGGTGATCGCGGATGCCTACGTCGATCCGGCCTTCGGCACCGGCTGCGTCAAGATCACGCCGGGCCACGACTTCAACGACTACGCCATCGGCCTGCGCCACGGCCTGCCGATGGTGAGCGTGCTGACGCTGGACGCGAAGATCAACGAGAACGGACCGCCGGCCTACGTCGGCCTCGACCGCTTCGAGGCGCGCAAGCGCATCGTCGCCGACCTGCAGGCCCAGGGCCTGCTAGAGAGGACCGACCGTCACCTGCTCAAGGTGCCGCGCGGCGACCGCACCGGCACGGTGATCGAGCCGATGCTCACGGATCAATGGTTCGTGGCCATGAGCAAGCCCGGACGCGACGGCAAGTCGATCGCCCAGAAGGCGCTGGAGTGCGTGGCCTCCGGCGAGATCCGCTTCGTCCCGGAGAACTGGGTCAATACCTACAACCAGTGGCTGAACAACATCCAGGACTGGTGCATCTCGCGCCAGCTCTGGTGGGGCCACAGAATCCCCGCCTGGTACGACGAGGACGGCAACATCTACGTCGCCGAGAGCGAGGAGGAGGCGATCCGCCGCTGGAAGGCGCGGCTCGAGGCCGAGATCGCGCAGCTCCAGAAGGTCGTGCAGGAGAAGCAGGCGCGCGAGCTGCCGCCGGAGGACTACGCCGGGGAGGGCCGCAGGCTCGCCCACCTGCATGCCGAGTTCGAGGCCGGGCAGCTGAAGCGCGACGAGGACGTACTCGACACCTGGTATTCCTCGGCCTTGTGGCCGTTCTCGACGCTGGACTGGACGCCGGACTACCCGGCCACGCCTAATCCTGCGCTCGACCTGTACCTGCCCTCCTCGGTGCTGGTCACCGGCTTCGACATCATCTTCTTCTGGGTGGCGCGGATGGTCATGATGACCCGGCACATCACCGGGCGCATTCCGTTCCATCATGTCTACGTACACGGCCTGATCCGCGACAGCGAAGGCCAGAAGATGAGCAAGTCCAAGGGCAACGTGCTCGACCCGATCGACCTGATCGACGGCATCGGCCTGGAAGACCTGGTGAAGAAACGCACCAGCGGCCTGATGAACCCGAAGCAGGCCCAGGACATCGAGAAACGCACCCGGCGCGAGTTCCCGGAAGGCATCCCGGCCTTCGGCACCGACGCGCTGCGCTTCACCTTCGCCAGCCTGGCCTCGCCCGGTCGCGACATCAAGTTCGACCTGAAGCGCTGCGAGGGCTACCGCAACTTCTGCAACAAGCTGTGGAACGCCACCCGCTTCGTGCTGATGAACTGCGCCGGCAAGGACGTCGGCCTGGACGAGACCGCTGCGGTCGAGCCGGGTTTCCTCGAGCGCTGGATCGTCAGCCGCCTGCAGCGCGCCGAGGCGCAGGTCGAGCAGGCCTACGCCGAGTACCGCTTCGACCTGCTGGCGCGCGGCATCTACGAGTTCGTCTGGGACGAGTACTGCGACTGGTACCTGGAACTGGCCAAGGTGCGCATGCAGGGCGGCGGCGAGGCGCAGCAGCGCGCCACCCGCCGCACCCTGGTGCGCGTGCTCGAAGCCACGCTGCGGCTCGCGCACCCGGTGATCCCGTTCATCACCGAGGAGCTCTGGCAGCACGTCGCGCCGCTGGCGGGAAAGAGCGGCGACTCGGTCATGCTGCAGCCCTACCCGCAGCCCGAGAGCGCAAAGCTCGACGAGGCGGCCGAGGCGCAGATGCAGTTGCTCAAGGACATGGTCAACGCCTGCCGCAGCCTGCGCGGCGAGATGAACCTGTCGCCTGCCCAGAAGCTGCCGCTGGTGGTGGCCGGCGACGCAGCCACGGTCGCCGAGTTCGGCCCCTACCTGATGGCGCTGGCCAAGCTCACCGAGGTGCGGGCGGCCGGCGCTGCGTTGCCCGACACCGGGGCGCCGGTGGCCATCGTCAGCGAGTTCCGGCTGATGCTCGAGATCACGATCGACCTGGCGGCCGAGCGCGAGCGGCTGGACAAGGAGATCGCCCGCATCCGTGGCGAGATCGCCAAGTGCGAGGCCAAGCTCGGCAACCCGAGCTTCGTAGACCGCGCCCCGGCGGCGGTGGTTGCCCAGGAGCGCGAGCGGCTGGCCGGTTTCGGCAGCACGCTGGAGAAACTGGCGGCACAGCGCGAGCGCCTGGGCTGAACGGCGGCAATCGCAGGGCGAAAAAAAGGGCTGACCGAGGTCAGCCCTTTTTCGTTCCTGAACGGCTCAGGTCAGAACTTGTAGCCGTAGCTGATGCCCAGCGAGTCCTGATACATCT
>DATMWM010000296.1:0-3033 GCA_035562535.1 Rhodocyclaceae bacterium
GTGCCGAGGACGTGCTCACCGTGAAGAACGAGGGCGTGCAGTATTTCCGCGTGGACATCGACCGGCTGGCGGCGGGGCGCATGGGGCTGAGCGTGGACGACATCGGGGCTGCGCTGCGCACCCTGCTCGAGGGCCGGGTCCTCGGCGTGATCCTGGAGCAGGGCCGGCGCACGCCGTTGCTGCTGCGCGGCCCGGACGCGCTGCGCAACTCGCCCGCGCTGTTCGCCGGCCTGACGCTGGCGCTGCCGGACGGCGGCAGCGTGCCGCTCGCGGCGGTGGCGCGGCTGGAGCCGGTGGACGGGCCGGTCAAGGTGGACCGCGAGAATGCCCTGCGCATGGTGCTGGTGCAGGCCAACGTGCGCGGCCGCGACCTGGTCGGGTTCGTCGAGGAGGCCAGGGCGCGGGTGGCAGAGCAGGTGAAGCTGCCCGAGGGGTATCGCACCGCCTGGGGCGGGCAGTTCGAGAACCAGCAGCGGGCTGCGGCGCGGCTGGCCGCGGTGGTGCCGCTGGCGCTCGCCCTGATCTTCGCGCTGCTGTTCGCCACCTTCGGTTCCGTGCGGCAGGCGGTGCTGGTCTTCGCCAACATCCCCTTCGCGATGATCGGCGGGGTGTTCGCGCTCTGGCTCTCGGGCGAGTACCTGTCGGTGCCGGCCTCGGTGGGCTTCATCGCCCTGCTCGGCATCGCCGTGCTCAACGGCGTGGTGATGGTGAGCTACTTCAACCAACTCTACGACCGTGGCATGCCGCTGGCGAAGGTGGTGGTGGAAGGGGCCAGGCGCCGGCTGCGCCCGGTCTTGATGACCGCCAACATCGCCGCCTTCGGCCTGGTGCCGCTGATGTTCGCGAGCGGCCCGGGTTCGGAGATCCAGAGGCCGCTGGCCATCGTGGTGATTGGCGGGCTCGTGACCTCGACCGCGCTCACCCTGATCGTCCTGCCGATCCTCTACCGGCGGTTCGGGGTGGACCCGGTGACCCAGGCCTCGCGATCTGCCGCCGCGCGGGAGACCGGCGCATGAGACAACCCGATTGCTCGCTGACGATCGTGTTCCCGAAGTCGCTGGAGGACGAACTGATCGATCTGCTGCTGGAACGCCCGGAATGGGTGGCGGGGTTTACCATTACCCAGGTGGAAGGCAAGGGCAGGACGGTGCGGCTGTCCGGCGTCGTCGAGGAGGTCAAGGGCCGGGCCCGCCGAGTGCAGGTCCAGACCCTGATCAACTGCGAGCACGCGCGCGCGCTGATCGCCTACCTGCGTTCGGCCCTGCCGAACCCGGAGGTCGCCTACTGGCTTGCTCCGATCATCGAGTTCGGGAGGCTCGGATGAGCATACGCATCGTGATGTTTTCTGCGCTGTTCGGCGTGTCGCTGCCGGCCGCCGCCGCGGATCCGGCCGACCTGCCGCCGCTGCCGGCGGTGACTGCGGCGCTGGCCGGGCATCCGTCGGTACGGGCGGCGCAGGCCGGCATCCGGGCCGAGGAGGCCGGCCTGGCCAGGCAGGTCGCCGGCCCCTACGAGACCAGCGTGCGCGTGATCGGCCAGCAGCGCCGGGTGGACGACATCGACCAGCGCTACAACGAGTGGGCGGTCGGGCTGGAGAGGCAGCTGCGGCTGCCGGGCAAGGCCCGCCTGGACGAGGAACTCGGCCGCGAGGGCGTGTCCCAGGCGCAGATCGCCTACGGCGACGCCATGCACGAGGCGTCGCGGGCGCTGCTCAAGGGCTGGTTCGCCTGGCAGCGGGAGGCGGCCCAGTCGCTCCAGTGGCAGGCGCAGGCGGACGTGCTGAAACAGCAGGCCGAGGCGGTGGCCAAGCGCCTGGGCGCGGGCGACGCCTCCCGCATGGAGCAGACGCTGGCGCAGGCCGCCCTGGCGCAGGCGCAAGCCGCCGCTGCCCAGGCCAGGGGGCGCGAGCGCGCGGCCGCCGCCGAATTCGCGGTCGGCTTCCCGCTCATCGCGCTGCCGCGCGAGCCACTGGTCGCCGACCCGCAACCGCCGCAGGGCGACCAGGGCTACTGGACGGAAAAGATCCTCGCCCACAGCCACGAACTCGGGGTCGCGCGGGCAGAGGCCCGGCGCGTCCGGGTGAGCGCCGCGCGCGCGGAGGCCGACCGGCTGCCCGATCCGACCGCCGGCATCCACTACGCCTCGGAGTTCGCCGGCAACGAACGCATCGTCGGCATCTCGCTGTCCATCCCCTTCTCGGGCGCCGCGCGTTCCGCGGATGCGCGCCAGGCGCAGGCGCGCGCCGAGGCCGCGGCCGACCGGGAGGCGGCCGTGCTGCGCAAGATCGAGTCCGAGGCGGCGGTGGCCTACAGCCTGAGCCGATCGGCCCACGACAACTGGCAGAACCTGCAGGCGGCGGCCGAGCAGTTCGAGCGCGGCGCGGCCATGACTGCGCGCGCCTATGCGCTCGGCGAGGGCGGGCTGACCGAGGTGCTGACCGCCCGCCGCCAGGCGATCGAGGCGCGGCTCGCCGCCACCGTGGCCAGGGTCGATGCGGCCGAGGCGCGCTACCGGCTGATGCTGGATGCGCACCAGTTGTGGCCGTTGCACCACGAGGACGACGAGTCGGGCGGCGGCGCCCCTACGGCCGGGAGCGGGACCGCGATCCGATGAGCGCCTGGTGTGGCTGAAACCGATCGTAACCGATTGAAACCCGGTGCCATGATGTGCTGTAACCGGAGAGGCGTCCAATAGCATCGGGGTCGTGTCCAAACTGAAGGAGTGAGCCATGAACAGACATAGCTTGTTGGTTGCCATGCTGGCAGCGGCGTTCGCGATCGGAGTGCAGGGCGTGCGCGCAGCAGACCAGCTGCAGACGAAGGACCAGTTGCAAACGAAGGACCAGCTGCAAACGAAGGACCAGCTGCAAACGAAGGACCAGTTGCAGACGAAAGACCAGTTGCAGACCAAGAGCCAGTCCAAGTCGCAGGCGCAATCCCAGACCACCACCCAGGCCGGTAAGGGGGCTCCTGCGGCCGCAGGCGCTGCGGGCTCTGGGGCGGGTGGCCCGGGCAGCGGCGGTGGTGCCGGTGG
>DATMWM010000297.1:0-2992 GCA_035562535.1 Rhodocyclaceae bacterium
GGATAGGGCGCAGCCCGTATCCCACCATCGGAGGGTCGGTTTCCGCCCCAGCGGTGGATTACGCGCCTGCGGCGCTAATCCACCCTACGCGCCCTCCTGCTACGCCGCGAGGCTCAGCCCGGCCGGCAGTTCCTCGCCGAAGAGTGTGTCGCGATCCGCGGCGGAGATCTAGCAGCGTTCACGCACGATGCGCAGCTGCTCCTCGCGCGCGCCGTTGCGCTTGAGGGTGTCGAGCACGCGGCCGCGCACCTCGTCCTGCACGTCAAGGGCACGCGCCCCGGTCATCCGGCAGGCGGCGGAGAACACCCCCGCGAGCGGCTGCAGCCCGAGCTTGCGCCAGTCGAGCGGCGCAATTCGCGCGAACCAGCCCTCGACCGCCGCCGGCGGGATCACCGTGTCCGGCGCGGTGTAGAGCGGCACGCGGCCGAGCAGCCGCCCGAGCGCCCAGAAGACGTGCTGCTGGTTCGCCGCCTTGCCCCTGGCCACCTGGTCCACCAGGAACTCCGCGAGCTCGATCCGGTTCGCCTGGGGCAGCCGTTCGAGCGAGGCCAGCAGGCGCGTGCCCTCGACGAACTCGGCGACCGAGCGGCGCAGTTCGGGCATGGCGTCGTGGTAGAGCGCCTGCTGCTGCTGCGCCGAAAGCCCGCCGGCGGTGCGCCGCCACATCATCCACCAGTTCGACTGCGCGCTCTTCTCCTTGCGGTGCGCCAGCCCGAGCGCATGGCATTCCCAGAGCTGGGTCATGCGCCAGGGATCGAGGTCGCTGCCATAGCCCGGCCGCAGGAGGAAGCCGGCGAGATACAGCCAGGCGTTCTCGTGGGCGATCGAGCGCACCCGCCGGGTCATGCCCGGATACAGCGCCGGCCACAACGCGCGCAGCAGTGCGGCGCTCCAGCGGCCGCGCTCCTGGCCGAGGATCTTCTCCAGGTCCCGCGCGAGCGTCTTGACGTTGTCCTTGGACGAGGCGGCCTGCTTCTTGCCGTAGAAGAGCTCGATGCGCTGCGCGGCCGCCTCCAGCGCCCCGGCGCCGACGCCCGGTCCCGCCGGCCCGGCGCCCGCCGGTGCGCCGGCCGGCGCGGCTTCGCCGGCGATCGGCTGGCGCAGGTTGAAGTCGAGCCGCCAGCGCTTGCGCCATTCGCGATTCACCAGGGCGAGCTGCAGCACGCCGAGTTCGGTCAGCTCGGCCTCGATCTGCACCTGCACGCTGGCCTGCGCCGATTTGCGCGCGCTGAAGGCCTCGGCGTCCAGCGCCAGCGTGGCGTGCAACGGCGGCAGCGGGTGGAAGCCTTCGCCGATCGGCACCAGGTCGCCCGGACGGTCCTCCGGGCGGCGGTTCGAGGTGTAGGCGGTGAAGCGCACCGGGCGGTTCACCAGCAGGCTGAAGGCCGGCGCGGCCAGGGTCTGCACGCCGCCCTCCTCGAAACCCTGCGGCAGCACGCAGACCAGCTCCGGCGCGCGGCCGGGATCCTCGCCGCGCAGTTCCAGATAGACGCTGCGCGCGTAGCCGCCCCTGATGCGTCCTGCGCCTCCGGCGAGCAGGGCGGCGAAGCGCGCGGCGCCCTCGGCGATCGCCAGGCTCATGTCGGCGAGCGCAAGCTGTGCCGGTCGCCGTCCCTGCCAGCCGCCGATCAGGTCGAGCAGCCGCTCCTGCAGGAAGCGCGGGCGCAGGCTGCCGCCGGCGAACAGCACCGCGTCGACCGGCCGGCCGCGCAGGAAGCCCGCCAGGTGCCGGCTCACCGCCGTGTCGGCGGCATAGGGCAGGCCGATCTCGCGCAGGCCGATCTGCCGGGTGCGCGGCATCTCGTCCGCGCCGCTGAGCGGGAAGAAACCGTCGAGCACCAGGGCGCGCACGGCGTGGCGGGTGATCTGCGCGCTCAGGGCCGAGGCGAACAGGCCGCCGCCCTCGCCGGGAATCGAGACGTGGAAGACCTCCTCCGGGTCGCCCTCGTCCTCGAGGATGCGCTCCTTGAGCAGCCGAGCCTGGGGCACCAGGTGCGCCCACTGGCGGCGGCTCAGTTGCCGTCCTTCGCCGAGCAGTTCGCGTTCGAGCAGGTGGGCGAGGGCCAGGTCGATGTTGTCGCCGCCGAGCAGCAGGTGGTCGCTGGCGGCGATGCGCTCGATCTGCGGCAGCTCGCGCGGCGAGCGCACCGGGGCGACGCGGAACAGGCTGAAGTCGCTGGTGCCGCCGCCGACGTCGACCACCAGCACGACCTGCTCCTGCTCCGCCAGCCGCGGCAGCAGTTCCAGGAAGCGCGCGCCCGGTTCGCGCTGCGCCGCGGCCGCCTCGATCCAGGCGTAGAAGGCGGCCTGCGGCTCCTCCAGCAGCCGCATGCCCGCGGGATAGCCGGCCAGCGCGGCCGCCTCGCGAGTCAGCGCCTGCGCGCCCTCGTCGAACGAGGCAGGCACGGTTACCACCACGCGCTGGCGCTCGAAGGCGGCTTCCGGGTCCTCGCCGGCGAAGGCATGGTCCCAGGCCTGCTTGAGATAGTCCAGGTAGGCGGCGCTCGCCTCCACCGGCGAGAGCTGCAGTTCGGGCGGCACCTCCTCCGTGCCGAAGGGCAGGATGCGCGCCTCGCGGTCGATGCCGGCGTGCGCCAGCCAGGACTTGGCCGAATGGATCACCCGGCCGGGCAGGGCGTTCATCTGCTCGCGCGCGAGCGCGCCGACGACGAAGCCGGTGCTCTCGCCCGGCGCCCCGGCGCCGAACGGGTCGAGCGCGTGGCCGGCCGCCTCGGTGTCGGTGGCGAAGTAGAAGAACGAGGGCAGCAGCGGGCTCTCGGCCACCGTGTCCAGCGAGTTCATCTGCGGGATCGGCAGCACCCGCGAGCGGCTCTCGCGCTCGCGCAGATCGACATAGGCGAGCACGCAGTTGGTGGTGCCCAGGTCGATGCCGACGGCGTAGCGGGGGGCGCTCACGGGCGGGCGTGCGGCGGAGGCTTCAGTCCCTGGCGCGCAGGTTGAATTCCAGCTTCCAGCGTCGCTCCGACTTGGT
>DATMWM010000298.1:0-2915 GCA_035562535.1 Rhodocyclaceae bacterium
AACCTGATGCGCGAGGGCCTGTGGAGCAAGAACGTGGTGTTCGCCCAACTCCTCGCCATGTGCCCGGCGATGGCGGTCACCGGCAGCGCCACCAACGGCCTGGGCATGGGGCTCGCCACCACGGCGGTGCTCGTGGTGTCCAACGCGCTGATCTCCTCCGTGCGCAACCTGGTCAGCAACGACGTGCGGATTCCGGTGTTCGTGGTCCTGATCGCCACACTGGTGACGCTGGTCGACATGGCGCTCAACGCCTGGCTGCACGACCTGTACAAGGTGCTCGGGCTGTTCATCGCCCTGATCGTGGTGAATTGCGCCATCCTCGGCCGCGCCGAGGCCTACGCCTCGCGCTCGCCGGTGCTGGCCTCGGCGGTGGACGGCCTGGCCATGGGCCTGGGTTTCACCTTCGCGCTGACGGCGATCGGCGCGGTGCGCGAGGTGCTCGGCAGCGGCACGCTGTTCGCCAACGCCCACCTGCTGCTCGGGGAAGCCTTCGCCTTCCTCGAACTGAAGCTCATCCCGGACTACAAGGGGGTGCTGCTGATGATCCTGCCGCCCGGCGGGTTCCTCACGCTCGGATTCCTGCTCGCCGCCAGGCGGGTTCTGGAATCCCGCCTCGCCGCCCGCCAGGCGTCGCCCGGCGCGCGCGCGCTGCCCTCGGCCTGACGCCGCGCCATGCAGATCAGCGTCACCTACAACGAGCCGCCCCAGCAGGTCTGGCTGCGCATCGAGGTTCCGGAAGAATGCACGGTCGTCCAGGCGATCGAGCAGTCCGGCATCCTGGCAAGCTTTCCGCACGTCGATCTGGAGTCCCAGAAGGTCGGCATCTTCGGCAAGGTCGCGCCGCTCGACACGCGCCTGCGGCCGGGCGACCGCGTCGAGATCTACCGGGCCATCGTCTGCGACCCGACCACCGTGCCGCGGCGCTTGGGCGACGACGGCGAGGATTGACCCGCCGGCACGCGCGGCGGTTCCCGGCCTCTGTTCGACAAGTGCGTCCTGCTCGCGCGGCCGCCGGCGGCCCACCGTGCCCGGCTGGCCAGGGCCGGCGTTACGCCGGATGGTGGCAAGGGGACCAAGAAGTAGCCGCCCCGCGAGACAGACCAACCGCCACCTTCGAACATCGCGATCTTCGAACTTGCCCGCGTCTGTATATTATCCTAATATACGACGATGATCGATCTTGCCGGGATCGCCGGGTTCGAATGGGACGCAGGGAATGCCCGCAAGAACGAGAAGCACGGCGTTTCCATGGCCGAAGCCGAGCAGGTGTTGTTCAATGCGCCGCTCCTGATGATCGAGGACACGAAACACAGCGTCGGCGAACCGCGCTTCCATGCCCTGGGCAGGACCGATGACGGGCGCCTGCTGCACATCGCCTTCACGGTACGCAGCGACGGCCGGAAGATCCGCGTGATCTCGGCCCGCGACATGCATCGAAAGGAACGAACGATCTATGGGCAAGCAGCGTAAGGGCGTTCCCGAGTTCGCCAGCGAAGCCGAGGAGCGCGCATTCTGGGAAACGCACGACTCCTCGGAGTATCTCGACTGGGCGAATGCGCAGCGGGTGGTGCTGCCCAATCTGAAGCCGACCACCAAGACCATTTCGCTGCGCCTGCCCCAGCACCTGCTGGACTCGATCAAGGCGGCGGCGAATGCGCGCGACGTGCCGTACCAGTCCCTGATCAAGGTCTGGCTGCAGGAGAAACTACATAGCCATTGATCGGCGTGCGGATGGTCGTCCCAGGCCGTCCGTGCGCGCGTGGTGTTCCACAGGTTGCGCCGCGCCCGGCCCCGGTCAGCCACCCCCGGCGAGCGCGGCATGCGCGGCACCGCGGAAGTCGGCCGGTTCCGGCTCGCCTTTCTTCTGCGCCTTGCTGCGGGCGATCTCGTGATTCATGTCCGCCGGGATGAACGTGACCTTCTTGCCCGCGCGGCGCGCGGCGAGCATCTCGTCGCGGGCGACCTCTCCCCCGCCGATGCCGACGAAAACGTCGCTGACCGCGACGATGGCGGCGGAAGTCGGCGCGAGTTCGTCCGATCCGGGCAGCCGGCCGCCCCATGTGGAATCACCGACGAAGAACACCCGGTCCACACACGGCGATAGCGGCGCCCCTTCGTCGCGCGCCAGGCTGGACACGATGCCCATGGTGAAGAATCCACGGCGCTTGGCCACCTCATAGGCGGCGCCGATGCCGGCGGCGGTCGCCCCGATGTTCACCACGGTGCGCTTCGGATCGAAGCCGGAGAGCACGCGTTCGGCGTGCGCCAGCATCGCCGCGGCGTCCTCGTATCCGGCACCCGAATAACCGGTGAAGGTGAGCACCTTCGCTTTCCGGGCCCGGACGAAGGCGCGGATCTCGTCCGGGGTCGCCTCGCTCGCGGTGCGGGGCGAATCGCAGGACAGCGCCGATGACGACAGCGCGAGGAGCAACAGCCCGGCCAGGCCGCCGGCGAGTGGTCGCAATTCAGGTACGCCCGGGTGCATTCGATGAAACCTCCACGATGCGGAAACGCGTTGTCGTAGCGACCGGTTCGCCCCGGCGCACCCGGATCGCCGCCAGGCCGGGATGCGGCCGCCCAGCCGCGGACGGCGGGCAAGCGCGGCGCCGCATCGCGATCGCGCCGAAGCGAAACAAATCGGGCAGAATATTACCTCAGGATACAATTGGTCCCTCGCGGTTTCGACACGCAAACCGACGGACGCGTCGAACACGTCCGGGTGACCGCAGCCTCCAACGACTTTCCCACCCCATCATCGATCCGCACTTGAGCTGCCGAGCGTTCCAAAAGCCGATCCCGGGTGCCCGCGCCCTGGCCGCCGCGCTGCTGCCGCTCGCGCTCGCTGGCTGCGCCCAGTTCATCCTGCCCAGGCCGCCGCCTGCCGATCCGACGGGAACGTTCGTGCCGCTGACCAG
>DATMWM010000299.1:0-2015 GCA_035562535.1 Rhodocyclaceae bacterium
GTTCGGCGAGACGCGTCTCGGCCTCCCTGCGCAGCACGTGCTGATGCCACAGTTCCCCGGCTTCCTCGGCGACCTGCGCGGCGGTCGACGGGGGTTCGGCCCGCGCTGCGACGGGCGCGTCCTGCGACGCGAGAAGCTGCACGCAAACCTGCCACATACCGCCGACGGCCTGCGCTTCGTCCGCGCCGTCGAGCAGACGCCCGCGGGTGTGTGCGGGCACACCGGGGTCGAGGCGTTCCAGCACGCCGAGTTCTTCCACCTGCCAGGACCAGGCGGGGCTGGGCTGCGGCGTGAAGTCGGCCAGCAGGCCGGCCAGTAAAACCTCGCGCCGGCCGAACGGCCCGGCCGCGGCACCGCTGCTGCGCAGTTCAGGGGTCTCGTCGAGCGCGGCGTTCAAATCGTCGAGGTCGATGCGGCCCTCGCGGAAATACGCGCGGAAGCGCGACAGTGGCAGATATCCATGTACGCCGATGGCCGCTTCCGCCGCCGCCAGGGCGTCACGGAAGGACAGGTGCTGGAAGCCGTGCAGGGTGTTGTGGTGCACGAAGTCCCGAATCGGCGCCTGCGCCGGCAGCACATGCTCGAGCCGGTGCAGCAGCCCGTGCAGCAGGCTGCGCAGACCCTGTGCGTCAGGAAGCGAAAAGCTGGGCATAGCGGCTCACCGAGGCGGCGATGAGTTGAAGCAGCGGTGCGGGATAGAGGCCGATGGCGAGGCTGCCGGCGGTGAGCACGGCAGCAGCGGTGAACTCGCCGCGGTTGAGGTCCGGCAGGCTCAGCATGTGCGCGGACACCGGGCCGGTGAACAGGCGTCCCACGGTACGCACGGCGTAGGCGGCGCTGATGACCACGCTCAGCGAGAGCAGCACCATCCACGCCCCCCAGCGCTCGTAACCGCCGACCAGGGCGTGGAGTTCGGCGACGAAGCCGGCGGTGCCGGGCATACCTACGGCGGCGATGAAGGCGAGGGTGATGAAGAAGGCGAAGCGCGGCATCACCTTCACCAGCGAGCCATAGTCGGCGAGGTCGCGGGTGTGGGTGCGCTCGTAGAGCAGGCCGATGAGCAGGAACAGCGCGCCCGCCACCAGTCCGTGCGCGACCATCTGCATCACCGCGCCGGTGAAGCCCGCAGTGTTGAGAGCTGCCAGCCCGAGCAGCACGACGCCCATGTGGGAGATCGAGGAGTAGGCGATCATCGACTTGAGGTCGCGCTGTTGCCAGGCCAGCACGCCGCCGTAGATCAGGCTGACCAGGGCCAGCGCCATGAGCAGGCCCTGCAGGGCGTGGGCCGCGTTGGGCAGCATCCATATGGCGCGGATCAGGCCGTAGGAGCCCATCTTCAGCAGGATGCCGGACAGCAGGATCGACACCGGGCTCGGCGCCTCGACATGGGCCAGCGGCAACCAGCCGTGCAGCGGGAAGATCGGCATCTTCACGCCGAAGCCGATCAACAGGCCGAGGAATAGCATGATCTGGGTCGCCTCGGGGAGCAGGCGCGCACCCTCGCGAATCGCGCCCATGTCGAAGCTGTGGCCGGGCGCGACGTCGTAGAGGATGAGCAGGACGATGAGCATGAATACCGACCCGCCCAGCGTGTAGAGTACGAAGTTGAGCGCCGCCCGTTGCCGCCCGGCGCCGCCCCAGCGGTCGATGAGGAAGAACAGCGGCAGCAGGGTCAGCTCCCAGAAGACATAGAAGAGCGACCAGTCGCGCGCGCAAAACACGCCGAGCATGGCGGCTTCGAGCATCAGAAGCAGCACGTAGTAGGCCTTGACCCGTTCGCGGATGGCGCCGGAGGCCAGTATCGCGACAAAGGCCAGCACCGCGGCGAGCCAGACCAGAGGCAGCGAGATGCCGTCGATGCCGAGGGTGAAGGCGCTGCCCAGGCGCGGGTTCCAGGCATGGGTTTCGAGCAGCTGGACATCCGCCTGCGACGCATCGAAGGCCGAGACGAGCCACAGGCTCCAGCCTAGGGTTGCCGCCGACACGGTCAGTGCAGCCCGGCGGATCAGCTGCAC
>DATMWM010000300.1:0-4830 GCA_035562535.1 Rhodocyclaceae bacterium
CGCCGGAGCCGGGCAGGATCTCGATGCGCTCGATCGAATCGAGCGGGATGGCGGAGAGGCGGGCGCTGGCCTGCTCGTTCTCGGAGAGCCGCTGGCCGTCCACGAGCACCAGGGTGTTCTGGTCGCCGGAGCTGCCGAAGCCGCGCAGGTCCAGTTGCGGGCTGGGGCTGCCCGAGCTGTTGCGGATCTGGATACCGCCGAGTTTCGCCAAGGCCTCGGGCACGGTGGCGATGCCGGCCTCGGCGATCTGCCGGCCGGTGATCACGATCGCGCCTGCGGTCAGGCTGCTGCGCGCCTGCGGAAAACGGGTTGCGGTGATCACCACGGCGGCCTCGTCGCCGGGCAGGTCCTGGGCGGCCAGCGCGGCCGGCGCGATCACCCAGGCGAGCGCCAGGGTCGTTGCGGAAGATCTCATCGTGTTCTGCTCCCCTTGGGCCGGACGCGTCCCCGCAGCCGGCGAGCCAGTCGATGCAATGTCGGGGAACGGATTCGGAGAGCTTGCGCGCGCCGGATGCCGCCACCCCGCGGCATTGCAGGTCGCGTCGCGAGGCCGGTATCCGGGCTTGCGAGTCTTGACGCATCGCCTTCCCGCGCGATTCGCGCAGTGGCCGCGGGTCCGGGGAGGATCCGCACGATGCGCCCGCACTCGCCTACCGTTGCGGGGGCAGCACAGGAATTGCCTGCAGCATGGCGCGGGTGCAACTGCGGCCGCGATGCTGCGTCTGGCGCACCTGTTTCCCGTTTCACCCGGCGACATGGGTCGCCTGGGGCACCTCGGGACGTGTGCCGCGGCGGCCGGATGCACCGCGCGCGGCAAGCGCCGGGTTATACGCCGCCGGGTGTGCGGGCGTTCGCCGGCGCAGCCGCGGCGGTGTGACCGAGTTCGGTTGACCGCTTCGCTGCAGTGCCTCTATAGTCCCTGCATGAACGACGAACTGGCGGAACTGGAGCAGAAGGTGGAGCAGGTGCTGGCCTTGTGCCGCGACCTGCGCGCCGAGAACCAGCGCCTCCAGGTGCGCACGGCCGGCCTCGAGATCGAGAAGCAGCGCCTGTCCGAGAAAGTGGATTCCGCGCGCGCCCGGCTGGAATCGTTGATGGAGAAGCTGCCGCAAGCATGAACCGCGAGACCGACGCGCTGGATGTGAACCTGATGGGCCGCGACTACCGCGTGGCCTGTCCGCCAGGCGAGCGCGAGGCGCTGCTGGCCGCGGTCTCCCTGGTGGATGGCAAGATGCGCGATCTGGCCGAGCGCTCGCGGGCGAGCGGCGACCGGCTGCTGGTGATGACCGCGCTGAACATCGCGCACGAATTGTTGCAGTTGCGGCAGCAGGCCGGCGGCGGGATGCAGGAGGCGCAGCGGCGTATAGTGGCACTGCGCTCGCGCATCGACGAGGCGCTGGCCCAGCAGGAGCAGTTGTTCTAGCCGGGAATGCCGGCGAGCGAGGAAAACGAAGAATCCCCTGCGGTGTTTGTTAAGGTCATACATTCCTTGAACCAACATTGTAGGCATCTGGACACCGACCAATGACGCCGCTGTTGTGCGCGCCCCTAGCGGGCGTGCCTGATGCGGCAGGAAGGTGACCGCCTTGAACCCTAGGTTCAGGATGCCGGCCTGACGGCACAGGCGGGGGACCTAAACGGGAAGCGCGGACCTCGGTCCGCGTCTTTCTTTTCGGCAGCAGGCTGGGCAGCGCCATGCGCTTGACTGGATGTCGATCTTGTTCGCCAACGGCATCGGCGCCGGGATGAGCCTCAGGGGAACGGTTCGGCTATAGGGTCGAGGTGATGGCCGACGGGGAGCAGGTCGGCTACATCTACACGGAGTTGTCCTGACACCGCCGGGCGCGGATCGCGCTCCTCTGGCGGTCGAAGCACGCCGACCGGATGCGGCGAGGAATGCGCTTCCCTCGGGCGCCGGGGCGAGACCTGCGGGGCGTCTGCGGCCCGCTCAATCCTGCCGAGGTTCGGGGATCGGGCGCGCGAGACCGGGCCTGCGCTCCCAGTTCATCTCCTTGCGCACCACCCGCGCCGGGTTCCCCATCAGCAGGCAGCGCGGTTCTTCGGTGCCGCGGGTCACCACCGCTCCAGCGCCGACCACGCAGCCGTCGGCGATGCGGGCGCCCCGCAGCACCGCGACGCGGCAGGCAAACCATACATCGTTGCCCACCACGATCGCGTCGTCGGGGTTGACCACGTTGCCCTGCGCGTCGGTCATCGGATGATGATCGCTGTCCAGGAATAGCGTGTCCCAGGAGATGATGGTTCCTGCGCCGAAGGAGATCGATTTCCGGGCGATGTAGGTGACGCAGGTGCTGGCGGCAACGCGGTCGCCAAAGCTCAACTCTGCACCGGGATAGACCTCGATCTTGGCGCCGTGGGTCAGGCGGACACGGTCCCCGAAGACCACCTTTCCGGAAACCTTCCAGACCGTCGGGGTGTCGTCGTAGTCGAAGATGATGGGCAGGTCAGCCGATTTCCACCATTTTGCGGTGTATCGGGCCACGCAGTTCCACGCTGCCTCGCATTTCCAGCAGCTTGACGCGGTGCGACACCAGGACCGGCAAGCGCAGCGCGGTGCGCAGATCGAAATAGTGGAGGTTGAAATAAAGGGTCTTCGGAATACCGGCCAGCCGCTGCCATGTCCTGCGAAAGTTCATACCGGAGGATCTCCTCATAAAAAGCGGAATCGGGGGACGGAACGCCTGCCTGTCCGGATTCCGATGCCTGCCGGCGCCCCGGCGGTCCGCGCTCGCTTCCGGCCTGACCGGCCGTCCCGCAGCGCGGCCATGACAGGCCCGTCGTGCAAGACGGCATTTTCCGACACGGCGGATGTTTTGGGCGAGGGACGCGCTTACCGCCGCAAGCCCCGGGTCCTGGCCGGGCCGTTCGCGGAGCGGGCGTCAAGCCGCGCCTGGACCAGGATCTCGGTGCTCCGCGGGACGGGGACGTCCGGGGGCATCTGGCGGGTTCAGCCGGAGTTCGTGTAAGTTCTGGCCGGCGCATCGGCCACGCCACGGCGGCAGATCAGACACAATGGACGGCGCGGCAGCGCAACCGATGGGCGGATGGGCGATTCCCGACAAGCGAACATGCGTTACTGGTTAATGAAATCCGAGCCGAGCGAGGTGAGCATCGACGACCTTGCGGCGATGCCGGGGCAGACCGTGGCCTGGTTCGGCGTGCGCAACTACCAGGCGCGCAACTTCATGCGCGACCAGATGCGGCTGGGCGACCAGGCGTTCTTCTATCATTCGAGCTGCGCCGAGCCGGGCATCGCCGGGATCTGCGAGATTGCGAAGCTGGCCTATCCGGACGAGTCGCAGTTCGACCCCGAAGGCAAGTACTACGATCCCAAGTCCAGCCGCGAGAACCCGCACTGGGTGAACGTGGAAGTGCGGCTGGTGCGCAAGACCCGGCTGGTGGGGCTCGACGAGCTGCGCAGCCACCCGCAACTTGCCGACCTGCGCATCCTGGCGCGCGGCAACCGGCTGTCGATCACGCCGGTGGAGCCGGCGCACTGGAAGTTCATCACGGAAAGGTTGATGGGCGCATGAGCGTGTCCTGTGTCCGACCCCGGGCGGAGGCGTCATGATCTGGTGGCTGTGGTACCTGCTGCTCGGTGCCTTCACGGGCTTCTTCGCCGGCCTGCTCGGCGTGGGCGGCGGCCTGGTGATGGTGCCGGTGCTGACGCTGATGTTCGCCGCGCAGGACTTTCCGGCCGACCACGTCCTGCATCTGGCGCTCGGCACATCGATGGCGGCGATCGTGTTCACCTCCGTGTCCAGCTTCCGCGCGCACCACAAGCGCGGGGCGGTGATCTGGACGGTGGTGCGCGACATCACGCCGGGCATCCTGCTCGGCACCGGGCTGGGCACGGTGGTGGCGCGCTTCGTGCCGACCAAGGGGCTGGCGATCTTCTTCGCGCTGTTCGTGCTGATGGTGGCGGCGCAGATGATGCTCAACCTGAAGCCCAAGCCGAGCCGACAGATTCCGGGGCGCTGGGCGATGGCGGGCGTAGGCGTGGGGATCGGCGCCGTGTCCGCGCTGGTGGCGATCGGCGGGGGCGCGCTGACGGTTCCGTTCCTCACCTGGTGCAACGTCAAGGTGCACAACGCTATCGGCACCTCGGCGGCGGTGGGCTTCCCGATCGCCGTGGGTGGCGCGCTCGGCTACATCCTGAACGGCCTGACGGTCGAGGCGCTGCCGGCCTGGAGCCTGGGGTTCGTCTACGGCCCGGCGCTGCTCTGGCTGGTGGTGACCAGCGTGCTCACCGCGCCGCTCGGCGCGAAGACCGCGCACAGCCTGCCGGTGCCGACACTCAAGCGCATCTTCGCCGGCGTGCTGGTGATCCTGGCCGGCAAGATGCTCTGGAACTTGTTCTGAAGCGGCGGTAGCGACGGGGCGGCGCGTAGGGTGGGACAGGGCGCAGCCCGTATCCCACCGTCGGAGGATCGGTTTTGGACGGCCGCGATACGCGCCGAAACGGTGGGATACGCCCCTGGCGGGGCTATTCCACCCTACGGGGCCGCGTGGAGCGTAGCGTGTAGGGTGGGATAGGGCGCAGCCCGTATCCCACCGTCGGAGGATGAGCGGTGGAATACGCGCCTGCGGCGCTATTCCACCCTACAAACTTCCAGCCGCCTCGCCCTGCCGCTGCTTCAGGGCTTGAGGTACGCGAAGCCTTCCTGAGACTGCAGCTTGCTGATTTCCGCCACGCCCGAGGGGACGATCTTCGACTGGGGCAGCAGCTTGCTCTTGTCGATGCCGCGGCCCTGCAGCGTGAAGTTGCAGACGCGGAACTCGACGCCCTTGTCCGCCAGTTCCTCGACG
>DATMWM010000301.1:0-4055 GCA_035562535.1 Rhodocyclaceae bacterium
TGGCTGCACTGACTACCGTGGGCTTCGGAGACATCTATGCCGTGAGCACTTCCGCCAAGATGCTGGCCACCTTCTTATCCACTCTGGGCGTCCTGTTTCCGGCCATAGTCATCGCGCGCCTGGTCGGACTGGCTTCCAGCCGGAGTTGATCGGTATTGGCTACCTTATCGGGGCAAAGGTGGCTGAACCCGAGCGCTTCACGCCGCCAAAAACGAACACTTGACACGGTCCGCATCGGCCAAACCAGCACCACGGCCTTGGGCCACTGGCCCAGCACCGCGTGCCGCACCTGCGCCGGGTGGTCGTGGTGGGTGACGTCGCCGCAGGTACGGCGCGACAACGAGGCCCTGTATCGGTATCGGTGACGGGCAACGAGGCGAGGAAATCGAAGCTGCGCGAGTTGTCTCGGTCCGCATTCGCACACGCGGGTGCTTGCGTGCTCGCGGCTCGTCGGTCGGAATTGATCGTTCTATTGCCGTGCCGCGCATCCGTAGGTCCAGCCAAGAAAGCTTGCTCGGGCGTCTGGAGCTCACTGGTAAGCCGCCCACTGAGGTTGAACTCCTGGAATGGCGGGATGGGCCGGTTTCGAACAACTGATGGCAGCGAAGCCGCCGTTCGCGCTCCCCTGGTAGGTCAGTGCCCGGTAATGTTGAGAGTTGTCCGATGGCTGCCCTGGTCGACAGGCGGGCGCGCCGTGCCGGAGCCCAGCGGGCAGGCGTCGGACAAGCCTTAACAATTCCGGACCGCGCGATGGGCGCCCGAACGGATCGCCCGTGTTCCGCGCCGCACGGACGCGGAACACGGTTCAGTTACCGTTGCCGGCCGCTACTTCTTCTGCACAAATGCGGTGCACCATCCGCTGGGGCTGATCTCGTCGTCGTTGGGGATGATCTTACAGGTACCCTTGGCCGTGGCCGATGCTCCGGGCACGAATTGCGCGCAAGCCTTGCAGTCCTTGCCGTCCTTGGGCGTGTCCTGGTATTGGAGCGACTTGCGCAGCGCATCGTTCTTGGCGGCCATGGCGTGCGCGGCGACACCGGCGAGCGGGATCGCCGCAGCAACCTGGACCAGCTTGATCAAGCAATTACGGCGTGAGGCATTGGGCTTCTCGGTCATACTTGACACCTCCAAGCAAGAAAAGTCGAACAACACGGCCGGTCGACAGGACCGCCCTTCCACTCCAGCAACGGCTGGATCCCGAGTTCGGCGACGCACGTCACGCGGGCAGCGCTCCGATGACAGATCACCGGTCGCCAGGGATGCGCTGTCCGCGCTGCGGCCGAATCGGGTGAACCAACGATAGGACATCCGGTGACACTTGCGCAAGTGACGCCTGAAAACCGGAATCGGCCCGAATCGGCTGGCAGGCCGGGCCGAGGGACGGGGCACATGTCTCGAACCTGGGGCGACTCGCCCGGTTCCAGCGGTTGCGTGAGCGTCAGGACGGCGCCGCCGCCCACGCCAGCGCCCGGGCCACTCTCCTGATCGTTGCGCTTCGGCGCGAGGGCGCCGGCCAAGCCGGCTGGGCGAACCGATCCTGCGCCATGCCGTCACGCGTGCCATCGGCCTGATGGCCGATCATTTCATCATCGGCCGCAGCATCGAACAGGCCCTGGAGCGCGCCGCGCCCCCATGGCGCTACTCGTTCGACATGCTGGGCGAGGCGGCGCTGACGCGGCAGGACGCGCAACGCTATTTCGAGGACTATGCCGGCGCGATTCGCGTGCTCCGCCGCCGTGCGCTGCCCGGAGCCGCACCGCACGCGAGGCGGGTCTCTCGATGAAGCTGTCGGCGCTGCATCCGCGCTTCGAGCCTTTCCAGGACCGCCGGTTGCACGCCGAGTTGCTGCCGCAACTGATCGAACTGGCGCGGATGACCCGCGAGGCCGGCATCGGGCTGTGCTTCGACGCCGAGGAAAGCGAGCGGCTGATCGTTTCCATCGAGCTGATCCGGCAGGTGCTGCGCGACCCCCAGCTGAACGGTTACGAAGGCGTAGGGCTGGCCGTACAGGCCTACCAGAAGCGCTCTACCGACCTGGTCTCCTGGGTGCGAAAGCAGGCGCAGGCGCGGCACGCTGCCATCCCGGTGCGCCTGGTCAAGGGGGCCTACTGGGACAGCGAGATCAAGCGGGCGCAGCAACTCGGTCTGCGCGACTACCCGGTATTCACCCGCAAGGCGCGCGAGGAGGTCTTCGGGCCGATCCTGCACGTGCTGCGCTACCGCGCCGCCGACTTGGACGCCCTGCTCGACCGGATCCAGGCCGGCGGCCCGCACTACCTGGCACGCTTCGCCGTGGAACGCCTGCTCACCACCAACGTCGCCGCCGTCGGCGGCAACGCCGACCTGCTCGCCCCCCTTCACGACTGAATCCGCGCGACGCCGGCCTGCTACCCGGCCTGCTACCCGGCCCGCTACCCGGCCTCTTCCCGCGCCCCGGCGCGCGCCTCGCGCAGCAGCCAGTCGACGAAGGCGCGCACCTGCGGCTTGCCGGCCGCCAGCGCCGACTCGACGACGTAGTAGGCGCGCGGCACCACTTCGCTGCGCGCGAAGGGGGCTACGAGCTGCCCGGCACGCAGCGACTGCGCCACCAGCGGGCTGCGGCCGAGCGCCACACCCTGGCCGGCGATCGCGGCCTGGATCATCTGGTCGTACTGGGTGAAATGCAGCGCGGCGGCCGGCGCCAGATCCGCCACGCCGAGGGCCGCCAGCCAGGAACCCCAGTCGAGCCAGGAGCCGCGGGCCGCCGGGTAGTCCAGATGAAGCAGTACCTGGCGCTCCAGGTCCCGGGGTTCGCGCAGCGGCCGCGCCGCATCGCGCAGCAGCGCCGGGCTGCATACCGGAAAGACCTCCTCGCCGAAGAGGCTGATCGCCTCCCTGGGCGCCGCCTCGGTGGAGCTGTAGCGGATGGCCAGGTCGATCAGGCCGCGTTCCAGGTTGAGCACGTCGTTGCTCGCCGCGATGCGCACGTCGATATTCGGGTGCTCGCTCATCAGGCGCGGCAGGCGCGGGATCAGCCACAGCGAGGCGAATCCGGGCGTGGTGGTGAGCGTGAGCAGGCGCGCGGCGCCGGCGCCACGCAGCCGCTCGCCGGTCACGTGCAGCCGCGCCAGCACGTCGGCGGTGACGCGGTAGAGTTCCTCGCCTTCGTCCGTGAGCGCCAAGGCGCGGGTAAGCCGCTCGAACAGCGCGCAGCCGAAATGCTCTTCCAGGGCCTTGATCTGGCGGCTCACCGCCGACTGGGTGAGGAACAGCTCCTGCCCCGCGCGCGTGAAGGACAAGGTGCGGGCGGCCGCCTCGAAGGCCGGCAGCAGGTCCAGCGGCGGCAGTGCGTATCGCTTGCTATGCATTCTCTTCACGCATCCGTCTGATTCCCAGATAGCGTTTGTCGAAAGCGTTCTTGTCGTCAAATATAGCAATAACAGGGAGTGGAGTGCAACGCCGGCAGGCTCGCTGACAGATGCGCCTGCGGCATGCGTGAAGGATGGATCATGGATACGGATCTGAAGCGCGCGGCACGTCTGATCGGCCCGAACGCAACGCTGGCCCTGCACGACGTCGCGGGACACACCATCCTGGCCGTCAGCGGCCGGCTGTGGCTCACCCAGCATGGCGACTCGCGGGACGTCTTCCTCGAACCGGGCCAGCAATTCACCGTCGAGCGCCAGGGCGACACGGTGGCGCAGGCGCTGGGCGCCGGCGCGGCGGTGATCCTGGTCGAACCGCCCGCGGCACGCCCGGAGGACCCCGCTGCGAAGGGCCTGGCGGCTGCGATCGACGCGCAGGCCGCGCGCCTGGCGCGCGAGCGCGGCGCGGACGCGCTGGCGGCGGGCGTTTCGCTGGAGCGGCTAGCGCACGAGGCGCGGCGCCTGCGCTCGGCGGCCATCAGGTATCTGGTCGGCCGGGCCGCAGCGGCGCTCGAACGCGGCTGGAAGCGCCTGCTCGCCCGAGCGGGGTCGGACAGGACGGCGGGGTGCGCGTCATGAACTGCGAACTCCCCCCTACCCGACCCAGTTCATCGACGTGTGGCGGTTGCGCGACGGCCGGCGCGTCACGGT